>NZ_JAGWCX010000005.1:0-86674 GCF_020657775.1 Clostridioides sp. ZZV14-6345
CACTCTTAGTGCCAGCTTTGAGTGGTTTTTTACATTTTCTAAATAACTTACTTATCAAGTAAACTATATAGCTAGCTAAAATACTAGCTAGTACACCTTGTAAAAAATTATCCATACATAATCACCTCCCTTCTTAATGTTGGGAGGATAACCTTTGTTTGTATGAATTCCACTCTTAGATTATAGGTTACATCTTCTTGCTAAAATCATTATACCATAATCTGGATATTCAAAATATATTTGTCACACTAAAACTTTAATTTTCGGTTTGTAATAAATGCTATTTCAGAACCTATTTGCTCTACATCTTGTTTAGTATTATTTATAAACTTTTCTATATGTAAAGTCAACTCAACTCTCTTATCACTACTTTTTTCATTATCAACTTTACTATTATTATTTATATTAACAGTTGCATCCTTCAGTAAATTATTTGAGGCTATTCCTCTTGCCAAAGTATCTGAGTATGCTATACTTTGTAAGTTTTCTATTTCATTTCTAAACCTTGCTGCTTCTTTTCTTCCTCCTGTAGGTATATTTACATCTTTAAATCCTATATTAGAAAGTTGTTTATTTATAGAATTAACTATGTCACTTAAAACTTTACCCAATGCTCCTTGCATAGATTTAATACCATCTATCATGCCCTGCATAGAATCTTTACCAGTTTCCATAAACATAGCTGGTACTACTCCAAATTTATCCTTAAAACTTTCAATTTGTTCCTCTATACTTTTTTGCATTTCTTGACCTAGTTTTCTATATTCTGCATCATAAGTTTTTTTCAATTCTTCAATTTCTTTTTCTATTCTATATTTTTCATCTTCTGTATCTTCTTTGGCTCTTCTTTCAGCTATTTTCTTCTTTTCTTTGTATAATCTTTCGTATTCTTCTAGTTGCTCTTTTGACATCTTGTTGATGGCTTCTATTTCATTATGAGCTTGTGGTCCTTTAGCTAATAGTTCCTCATACAAATCTTTACCTACTTTTGTAGATAAATCTGCCATATCAGTGTCCCATTTTCTAAGTACATCAACTTGCTCTTCTAGGTTTTCCATTAACTCATCATTGTCAATTTCTTCAAATGTTACAGAAGAAAATAAGTCTGTATAATCCATTAAAGATTTTACTCTTGAGTCATATATCTTTTGATATTCTTCATTTAGTTTCTTTTGGTCCTCAATATATTTCTTATCTAAGTTTGCTACTTTTTCAGCATAATCTTCTTTAATATCATTATATTTTTTATTAAAATCTCTTTCAGCTTTTATTTTTTCTTCTCTAAGTTTTTGTAGTTCTTCTTGATGCTTTTCAGTGTCTTCTTTTTCTTTCTTATCATACTTTTTATTAATTTTTTCTAACTTTTCTCTATATTCTTCTTGGTCTTTTACAGATTCCTTATTATATTTATCTTTAATCTTCTTTAGTGCTGCTAGTTTTTCTTTTTTATTCTTATATTTCTTCGCTTCTGCTTCTTTTATTTCTTCGTTTTCTTTTTCATTTCTTTCTTTTTGACTTTTTTTGTATTCTTTATCTAATTCTGCTATTTCTTCAGCTTTTTCTTCTTGTAGTTTTTCAACTTCCTTATTAAACTTTTTAATTTCTTGTGCTTCTTTTATGTTTCCATTACCTATTATTGCTTGGACTGTTCTGAGTGTATTTGTTAATCCTTCTTCTATGTTTGACAATCCATCTAAATACGCTTTTGCTGAATTTTCTCCTGCTTTTTTAAATTGTGAGACAGAGCCAGCAAATCCTTTAGCTGTGCTATTCATAGTACTCATAATTTCATCAAAAATACTACCTCTCATGCTTGTATTATTAAATGTTGACATTTTATTTATACCAGCTGCAAGAGAATCTTTCATTTTAATATTAGATTCAATAAACTCATCACTTCTAAATGAAAAAGATACTGGTTTTGGCACCGAAGAAACTGCACTTCTCATTGCACTTTTTTTACTATTAAATCCATCTATCCATGCTTGACCAGCTCCAGAACCAGCACTTTTAAATTTACTCTTAGAATTATTTGCAGCTGTTACAGCATTACTCATAGAAGTAGCAACCACTTGTGTTAATCTAGAGAAGGATGTATTTACACCATTATATGCATCAGAACCAGCCTGTTTAGCTACTTGTGCAAGTTTTGTAAATGATTGTTTAGCACCATTATACATGTTTGTGCTTGATTGTTGTATAGATTGATTAGCTTTTTTAAAATCTGCATCTGTAGTTGTTGCAACCTTACTTGTACCACTTTTAGCTCCACTTGCCATTTTGCTAAAGTTATTAGTTGCATTAGAAGCCATTGTAGCAGTTGATTTATTTGCATTAGCTTGTGTTGTATTTAAATCTTTAGTAACAGAAGTCTTTAATCCACTCACCTTTGAAGCGGCAGAACTTACATTAGCATCTACTTTCAAAGTTCCAGTCACATTATTTAACTCTTTTGTTTTATTAGACACTTCCTCTAGTTTTTCTTTACTATCTCCTGTATTTACATTTGTATTCACGTTAGCAGATTTAGGCAATGCTTCTATTTCTTGTTTAACACTTGTTACATTTTCCTTACCACTTACACTGGTTTCAATTTTTATTCGTTCTTCTTTTGGAAGTGCATTGAGCAACATTTGAGTTGATTCAACATCTTCTTTCCCCTGTACATTACTTAAAATATTAGTTATAATTTCTGGTGGTATTTTAGCTAAAATATCATTTACATTTTGAGCACCAGTTAGAGCTTCCATATTATTAGTTTTTATATAAGTTTGTACTTCTGGTGGCAACTGTTGATATAGATTATATAATTTTAATATTTCTTCTTCGCTTTCAGTACCATTATTTTTTAAAGTTGTAACAACTTCTTTAGGTACTTGGTCAAAAGATTTAGCAACTTCTGAACCAGCTTGATTTGCTTCTTCTTCCATTGACTTCCAATACGTGCTAGACTCTTTTCGCAGATTATCTATTAAAGTCGCTCCATCAATACCCATGGAATTGAAGTTGGATATAATTGCATTTTTCATTTGTTCTGCACTCATAGAACCATCCGTCGCAACTCCCTTTAATATATCACTCCAAGTACCACCCATAGATGTAAGAGCTGATATAGCCTGTTCATCCATACCTTGCATGACTCCAGCAACATTTTCTGCCATTCCTTCAAATCCAGCTTGACCTATTGTTTTGAATTGATTAAATACATCTGTTGCATTTTGTTTTAAAACATTGCTACTATCTTTTACATTTTCATTTATCAACCTCATAGCCTTATCTATATCTTGTTGTAGTGTTTCTGTACTGTATTTACCACTTATAACCATGCTTTCTAAATTTGCTGAAAATTTTTCTGTAGCTGCTGTAGAATCCATGCCTTGATATATCCCTTCAAATAACACCGCCATACTATCTGATGTACCTCTAAGGATAGCAATTGATTGATTATCAAGCCCTTGCAAATTTTCAGCAAATGTACTTGCAACTTGACCTACATTGTCCCGTGTAAGTTTAGGCCATTCCTTCATTATTAAGTCAAATGTTGATGTAACTGAACTTAATTGACTTGCAGTTGAGTTTTTTATTTTTTCTAAAGCACTTGAAGTTTCAGCTCCTATATTCGACATGGCTTTTGCAGTATTGTTTTCTATATTAGCCCAAGTTTTATCCCAAATGTCATCTACTTCCCAAATCTTTCCACTCAGTATAGCTGATAATCCTTCTGCTGCTCCTTTTAACAGTATCAATAAATTTCCTAGCGTCATTTGTGTTACACCAGATATAAATTCACAGACAGTCCCTATAACAGTTCCAAATGCACCAAATTTATTTTGTAAAAACTCTAAAGCATTCGCATTATCTCCTATCATAGTTATAAGACTTGCTATTGCTCCTACAAGAACTGCTATTCCTACAGGACTTGCTAAAACGGCTGCTCCAAAGCTTACAATTGCTCCCTTCGCTAATCCAAATAGAGAAATTATTTTAGGCATATTTACAATTAAAATACTTAAAATAGTTAATAAAGGACCTAATGTTGCTACTATTGCACCTATTGTTACTATAATTCTTGCTATTTCTGGATTAGCCTTCATCATACTACTTGCCCAGTTCATGAATGAGGTTATTGTTTCTGCCACTTTTGATATAACTGGTGTCATAGCTTCTCCCAAATCAGACAGCATATTCTTTGTTGAATTCAATGTATCTTCAAGTTTTGTTTTTGTAGTATTATCCAGTTGCTCAAATGCTTTATCACAAAGACCAGAAGAATTTTTCATATCATTAAGCATTTGATTAAATGAATCAGCACTTTTTGTACCTTCAATTATTTCCCCTGTTGTCTCATTAACTGCATCACCTAACAGAACATTAGCTGCCTTTGCACCTTCTGCTGAGCCAAATAGGTCTGATAGAGATAAGCTATTTTTCTTTGCATAATCATTTAATATTAATAATACATCTGCTGTTGATTTTCCTTCTTTTTGTAAATCAGCAAATCCTTTATCTGTTAATTTTTTAAGTATCTTATCTGTTTTAGTTCCACTTTCTCCAAGCTCTTTAAACATAGCACCCATATATGTTGTGGCTTCAGCTGAAGCAATACCTTTTGCAGTTAATATAGCATATCCAGCTCCAAGCTGTTCAACGCTTACATTTACATTTTTTGCTGTTGCTATTATTTTACCCATAGAACTTGCTAACTCATCCACTGTTACTTTCTAAACTTCATTGCTTAGGTTCTTTATCCTAAGACTAAGGTTTCCCTTAGAGTTGGACTATCTCTTCACCTTTAACTTAATAATAAGGTGTGGTATTTCATGGATATTTCTGCATATAAAAAAACACTTTTTAAGTGTCTATACTTAGCTTACTTTATCTAGTCTCTAAACCTTTCGAAAGTTTCCTTATCGATTTGGTAATTGATTAGCATATGTTAATATATTATGAGTGTTTATTTCTTTACCTTTTTTCTTTAACAAGTAATATCTTGAGTGAACTAAACTATATTTTATATCGTGTTTTATAGAAAAATCTCTTAATGGCATACCATCTATAACAGCAGTTATTCTTCTATTATGATTATTTATTATTGGTTTTGCCCACCTACAATTATCAGGACTATATCCCTTATTATTATCAATTCTATCTAATTGTAATTTTTTATCATATCCATTTTCTATTGACCACTTATAAAAGTTTTCAAATTCAAGCCATTCATGACAAACTTTAATCCCTCTTCCTCCATAATTTTTATATGATTTGCTATTTTCATTTAAACATCTTTGTTTTATAGCTTTCCATCTATTATGTAGTGAACTTCTAGTCATCCCATGTATAGTTTGAACTTTTTTATTTATTTCTTTGTGATAACATCCACATGATATAGTAGCTCCACTTCTTAAATGTGTTAATTGAATGCTTTTGATATTGCCACAATCACATTTACATATCCACTTAGTTCTTTTAGAAGATATATCTCTTTCTAATGCAACTAATCTTCCAAATCTTTTATTTGTTAAATCTAAATACACACCCATATTATCACCTCAAAATAATTATAACACATAATTAAGGTAACAACAATATTTTCAACACTTAGCTTTCCAATTTTAACACCATTATTTATGCTACTTGTTTCCAAGTAACCGAGCAAAGTTCTTTACCCTTATTTTGTGTCTGAATTAATACATCACTTACATGAGCCATATCCTTTTGGGACATCCCATACGCATTTTGAATTGTTGTTAACACATCTGTCGCTTTTGCTAAATCAGTCAATCCTGCTGTTGCTAATTTATCTGCTTGTGTTAAAAACGCTATTACATCTGCTTGTTTTACACTCGCGGATATAGCATTATATGCAGCATTTACATATTCATCATAAGCCATTCCTATTTCATTAGCACCTTCTTTTAGAGAGTTTGCATAAGCATCCCACTCACTTTTTCCACCTTTAACTTTTTCTGTATTAAGTTGTAATATGGAGTTGACAACTGCCATAGCCTGTTCAGTATTTGTTGCTGCTGTTACTGCTGCAGTTCCCATATCTACTAATTTAGCTGTAACTGTATCAGTCAATGTCTGCCCAATATCTCTCATTTTGCCACCAATTTCTTCAAATGGCATACTGCTTAAACTATCACTTAATCTATTGGCTTCTGCCTCTGCATTATTCATGGCTGTTCTCATATCAGTTAAAGAATCTTCTCCATTTTCGATTTCATTACCTAACTGAGTCTGAGAATTTTTAAGTCTTTCAATAGCTTCTCTATATCTTTGTGACTGTTCTGAACTTTCTCCATACATACTATTACAACGTTCTAATTGTTGTTCATATCTTTCTATTTTGTTTCCTATTTCAGTATACTTTTGCTTCGACTTATCTATTTCACTTGTAAGTTTAGATATCCCTTGAGCATATGCATCTATTGTGTTTCTAGCTGTTTTTAGTTCATTCTCAGTCTGTTTTATAGAGTTTTTTAGTGATGAAAATGGTCCACTTGAAGTTGATGCTATTTTATTTAATTCTGATGCTGCTAACGCTGATTGCCTACCTATTTGTGTCAATGAATTTGCTGTATCAGAAATTTGTTTACCCATTGCCGTCATAGCACTTCCTGTAGTTCTTGTATGTGAATTGAATTGACTAAGTTGTTTAGCTGCATCAGCAAGAGCTTTAAAAAACTTCCCTCCATCTAGGTCTAAATAACCAACTGCTGTTCCTAATTCTAAAGACATATTATTTCCTCCTCTCATAAAAATTTTTCTAAACTATTTTACACAAACAACTAATTTAAGCAAAACAAAAGCATCTACCATTTAAGTAAATGCTTTCTATATAACAGATTTATAATTTTAAAATAAAGTATTTATCTAATTTCGAGACGAGAAATCTAAATCATCAATTAAATTTACATCATTTTTTATACTATTCCAATCATCTAAAAATACATTATAAGTGAGAGTTACATTAACTATAAAGTTTATTCTCACTGAACTAATATTATTTATATCTTTTATATTGTTTACAAATTCTTTCGCAAATTTTCTACATTCATTTTCATCATTAAATATAGAATTTTCCACTTGAACGCTAACTATATATCCATCTCCTTCAGTTGGAGTTAATATGTCAACATAATATGTTGTCTTATCTTTTAAATCCTCTGGTATAAGAGAATCTATTTTTGCCTGCATATCTTCTTTATAAATTGCTTCCTTTTCTTCTTTGCTAATTATATGCTCTTTCGTTACATTATTTTCAACTACTTTATTTTTATTTTTTGAATCTTGTATAGCTTGGTGAATCATCATAGATACTGTAAATACAACAAGATATATTAAAAATATTACTAAAATTTTTTTCAACAAACTTAATTTTTTAAATTTTCCCCACATAATATAATCTCCCTTGTTAAATTATTTATTCAAATATAATTCTATCTAAAATTATTAATTTAGTCTATTGATTTAGCAAATTTATCTAATTATTTGAAAATATTTTGAACACACTAAAAACACCTACTTAAATATATAGATGTTTTGTGAGTTTATTCAATTTTTAGACCACTTAGTTAATATAAATAGCTCTTAATTCAGTAAAAACGCTTTGTGTGATTTCTTTACACACCACATAGTTAATATAATCCCTTGATGCAAAACCTGCAACTGATGCTCTAAACATCATATTTACATACCACATAGTTAATATAATACTCATGTCTGAAAGTGAAGCAGAACAAGCAGCAATAACTTTACATACCACTTAGTTAATATAATACAAAAGGAGTAGGAGAAATTATAGTAGCTCTCTTAAGCTTTACATACCACTTAGTTAATATAATACTTTTGCATCAAGTAGAGGAAGTATATTAGATTCTATCTTTACATACCACTTAGTTAATATAATACATTCTGCACCTTGTTTGACAGTCATTTTTTTATCATCTTTACATACCACTTAGTTAATATAATACGCGGAATTTCTTCTGCTGTTGGGAAAGTTAAAAATACTTTACATACCACTTAGTTAATATAATACCTCAAAACAAATTGAGTATTTTCAATCCTTACACATATAAAACCATATTAAAATTGCATTAAGTAACCAGTAGTGTTTTTCGCACATCACAAAATATGCTTATATCGTAGTAATTTCAATGATTACATCCAATGTATATAAAAAATCGTACACTGCAAAATATCTATATTATCATTATATCATAAATTAACATTAATTCACTCTATTCATTTAGAATATTTTACCTATTAACTTTTTTCTTTTTCTCTAATGCTATTTGGACAAAAGTTTTTCTCTCATTTTTAGCTATAGTTTTCTTTTCATTCTTTTCAAATTTAAGCTTTTTATCATTTTTTATAGCATCTACTAAAAACATACACGCTTCATCAAAACAAAAAGAAGTATATTCATCTTTAATTCTTAATATCTCACTAGGCATCTTGTTGTACATTATCACTTGATTTAGAATCCTCAATATCTGTGGACTCTTGATGAAAGTTTTCTAGTGATTTTGTACCTCCTTGAATACGATTAAATAATGTTAATCTTTGTTCAATAGAAAGTTCCAATCCTATTTTTTTAATCTGAGCATATGTAGGGTTAACTAGCACTTCTTTAGCCACTATATCCATCATTTCAAACATTTCTTTAGAGAAATTAGACTCATCATTCATCTTCTTTAGTACTTTTTCACCTGTACTATCTTTACTTTCCTTCTCTTCAACTAAACTCATTGATGCTGTCATTAGGCTGTTTGGTATCTTACCAGCCATTGCAAGAGCCATTAAGTCAGGTTGTTTTACTTCCGCAACTAACATAGTTCCATCTAAAAATCTTCCAACCTCTATTATCTCAGTCAATTTTATTTTTTTCAATTCTTCTAAACTTGTTACTTTAAGTTCATTCATATTTGTGTCCCCTTTCTAAAAAAAGCTCTAGCTAATTACTAGAGCTTTAATCTATTTATATATTTACACTAACTTCTTCAACCTTATATGTTTCTCCATTTGTTAATCCTATTATCTCTGTTCCTGTTAATGCTGCTTTATCAGACTCAGTACTTGTTAATGTTCCATCTGCTAAAGTATATTTTATATCACTATTAACTGTAACCTTATATATTTTGCCTGCTGTTAATCCTGTTATCTTTTTATCTCCTGCTGTTGCTCCTGATACAGATGCACTGTCTAAAAATACTTTTGTAGCTTCATAACCATTAGGTAATTCCTCTACTATTTCAACCTCATAAGGAGATTGCCCTGTGTTTGGTCTACTATTTATAACATATTCATTTGAATAATATTCTCCATCTTTAAAGTTTAGTGGAACAGATTTTCCTTTACAATTTGGGAAAGTAGTCTTAGCAAATTGCCCAGTATCTCCTCCTGGTCCAACAACTGAACTATATATTATTGTTTTAAAAGATTTCTTAGAAAAAGTCTTCCCTACTTCTGGAGCTAAATATCTCTTAAAGCTACCATCTTCCTCTTTTTCTATTGTTCCACCCTGCATTATTTGAAGTATTTCTGGACAAAATACATTATCTTTTAATGTTAAATCATATCCTAAACTTGTATCTTCTGCTGCTCTATTTGCTATTATTTTTTTCTTTATTTTTAAAGTTAATTCTTCACCTTCAGAAATGATTTCCTCTGTCCCTATCTCATCAGATGTATCAAATGTATATGTAACTGGATTTTGTTCAACTGTTTCAATTTGAACTAATACAACATCTGTAAGTGGGTATTGATTTAATATTTGTACTGCCATATTTATTACCTCCTAATTTGTTTGTTTTCATAATAACTTAATCTTGTGAAATAAGCTTGTTTTTCATCATCTATAAGAATAGGTAAAGCTTCATAAGCTTGTTTTATTCCTACTATTTCATCCATGACACTTTCAACACTTATCTTGTATTCACTTACTTTAGAATACTGTCCAATTGGATAAAATACATATATTTCAAATAAATCTTTTATTATATTTTTTTCTGTTGTTTGTAGAGGACCTTTTTCAAATATAACCAAAAAAGGTTCTATGCATAATCCTTGATGTTGTCCAATAGAATACACATTAAAACCCTTAGTTTTTAAATGTTTATATATTTTTTTAAACATGCTTCACCTACTTTAAAATCACATCAAGACCTCTTATAATACTTGGTCCACATTTTTCTATAGTTGGCATTATAATTGGATATGGTCTACTTCCTGGATGATTAACTTTTTTAACAGGATGTGATGCTCCATCCCAAAATAAATAACTTCCAGGTCTTGCTTCTATAACATGTGGACCTGTACCTTTTTCTAAGTATAATCCATAGTCAACTCCATGACTAAGTGCTATCCTTATAGTGTCTCCTTGCCATTCCCAACTACCATGTAGTCGATTTTTAGCATCATGAGTATAGTCTTTCCATGGTCTATCATTTTTAGCATTGCTTTCTAATAGTTGAGATGAAGTGTCTGCATAAGCTCCTAGTGCAGCCTTAGTTTTCATTTCTCTACTTACTAAAGCATTGAGCAGCTTGCTAGTATCAAATTTAAATCCTTTACTCATACTATCTCACCTTTCCTAACTTTAAATCAAAATAAATATTCATTCTGTTTTGATTTCCAAGGTCTTGTATAATAAACTTATTATCATCTAAGTACATAAAATCACCTTGCTTTATCTTCACTGTATCTTCATCACAAACAACCATTAAGTACTGCTCTTTATCTTTTATAACAATACCTTTATCCTTTGTTATTTGACTTATAGAGCTACTTCCTTCATGATATAAGCCTATCACATTACAAACTATATTTTCTTCATCTGAAGGCTCTCCAAACTCATTTACTCCAACTCTTTTTACTATGCCTTCTGTTGGCATCTTATTGATAGCTTTGATTATCTTTGGTTTTACCTTTTGAGCTATCATAAACATCTACTTCCATTTGTTTTAAACTTTTTTGCCAGAGTTAACCAATATAGTTTATTTTCTGGCATGCTTAAGCCTCCAGGTAAAGTGATACTATCGTTTTCAGCCTTTAATATACATAGCTCATACATGGTTTTATTAAAATCTTGATTGTTTTTATTGTAGTAATAAGTAATTTCATCATCAGAAAAAAAAGGTGATTGTTCTTCTCTAAGTTCTGTTTTTATATTTTTTAAGATTTCTAAATCCATACTATCACCTACTAAAAACTATATTTTATAGTTTATGCTTAAATTCAACTATTCTTATTTGCTTAGGCTCATAAACTCTTGTCCAGTTTTCACCTTTTGCTAACTCTAATCTTGAAGGACCTTCTGTTTTAGCTACACTTGCATTAGTAAATTTTATACCTCTTGGATGTAGTATATATGTTTTTCTATTGATTAAATAATCTACTCCAGAACCTTTTTTCTTATCTCTATCTATTTCTGTAGCAACAAACCCTACTGGATTACCATTTCCTAAAGCTATTGCCCCACTACCAAATAGATAAGAAGTATAAACACCTTCTTTAGATACAGGACAACCATCATCAACTATAACTAATTTATCTTGATAAACTTCAAAGTCTGGACCTGCATCTGGTCTAATAGTTTCTATTAAATTTTGTTTTTTAAGTGCTGACTTAGTAGCTGAGTGCATTGCTATAGCCTTTAATTGTTCTTGTGCATCTCCTAATAATTGTTGTGCATCTATAAAAGCTGATGGTGACCATTTTGCAGCATTTCCTGTTCCTGCTGATATATCTAACTTATTTGTTGTCATATTTGCAGCTAAAAATACACCATTTAAAACTGCTATAAGTTCTTTTTGCATATCTCTAGCCCAGAAGCTTCCAACTAAACTAGCTATTGCTGCCATTGGGTCTTTTCCTGCCATAGCTGCTGATAAATCAGTAGCTGCCCACATTTTTGCTCTTCTTAATATAGCTGCTGCATCTTGACTTGAAGTAATTTTATTTGGTGTTAAATCAGCATCTTCTATTATTTGTTCTGATTCTCCACTTAAATCCTCAAAGAAAGGCATATTTACAACTGGTGCAGCTTGAGAAGCTAAAGCATTTAAGCTTGCATCATTTGTAATTATTCCACTTTGATATAGAGCTGATAACTCCATGCTTTTGTTTATTACATATGGGTTAAACAATTCTGGTACTATTACATCACTTAATTTTGTTACTGCCATTTAAATCACTCTCTTCCTTATAAATTTATTCCTGCTTGAGCTGCAAATTCTTTAGCTCTATCAGGGTTTTCTTTTAATAATCTTCCTTGTTCTGTTAAATTGAATGTTTCTTTTATAAAAGGATTATTGACTACATTTGATTTTCTTGGGAAATTACCAGGTGAACCTGTATTACTTGGAGTAGAACTTTCAAACCACTCTTTATATGTTTCTGATATGTCTTTAAATTGTTCATCTAAGCCTATAATTTCTCCAGTATCTTTTACTTCCATTTTACTGGTATCAAATTCTTTACATAGGAGCTTCCTATATTTTTCATTTACTCCAGATAGTTTAGAATTTATAGCATAGTCTATAGTCATATTTTTTATTTTAGCTTTACTTGTACTATCAAGTTCATTATATTTATTTTCCCATTCTTTCACTTTTGCTTCTATATCTTCACTGTTTTTACTATTTTTCTTCAAATCTGATATAGTGTCATTTGCACCTTTTATTTGCTCTTCTAAGGCTAATTTTTGTTCTTTCAACTTATTGTATCTTTCATCTATATTTTCTTCCTTAGAAGTGTAGATTTTCTCTTTTTTCATACCCTCAATTATGTTTTTTATGTCTGTATCTTGGTATCCTAATTTTTTTAATAATTCTTCCATTATTCCCTCCTACACTACGCTTTTATACGAGTTTTGCTTCTCTAGTATAGTTTGCTATTTATTTCTTTTACGCCTACATATAGCTAAAAAAGGCAATAAAAAAACACTTACTAATTTTTAATTTAAGTAAGTGTTTTAATCTTCTTTTAATACTCCTATTTCTTTTAGTTTCTTTCTAAATTTTTTCCTTATTTCTGCTTGTTCTTCCTCAGTTCGCTCTACTTCCCTAATAGTCTCACCCCATGGAATATCTTTCCACCTTGGATGACTAAAAGGCTCTGAATACTTATCATCTCCAAATTTATTATACATTTTATAACTCCTCTGACTATTATAAATATTTACTCTTCCATTACACCTATTTTCTTGAGATGCTCCCTAAACTTCTTTTTGTTCTTAATCTTATCTTCTTCTGATATTTCTTCATGACCTATCACTTCAAATCCAATTGGTGAATATTGTGTTCTCCATAAAAACATATCATGAGGAGATAATTTTTTATAAGCATCTCCTTTTTCTTCGTCAGGTAGCTTTATAAATTCTTCTATTGTTAGCATTTAATTCACTTCCTCTAATAAAATATGAATTGTTCCCCTAATTCTTTCAATTTCAATAACTTTAAACCTTGAACCTCGTTTATACAATACTTCTTGTTCTTTAGGGTTATATTTACTTACATCTTTTCCTTTTTGTGAATTTAATATATACATTTGTACTTGACCTTCAGGATTATAAGTATTTCCTTTTGTTGTTGAAGTATAGTCATAATTAGTAACTATTCCCCCTAATTTGTACATACTTATGAATTCATCTAACATTTCTTTATTATAAAAATACAATGACCTTGTAACATCCCCTTCATAATTTGGCATTTTATCTAAAACTCTATCTAAGTTATTTATAAACCATTCATCTTCTTCTGTCAATTTAATATTTCTTCTTAATTTCTCATTAATTTTATAAGCATCTCCACCCATATATTTATATAAAGCTAACATTTCATCTTCAGTTGGTTCTTTACTCTTATTAACTTTTCCTTCTATTCCTGCAAACTCTAATCCATATTCATCAAACCATTCATCAAGTTTAGAGTTTTCTTCTCCATCTATCCAGTCTCTTAACTCTTTACCTATGTCCTCCATACTCATTGGAATATCATATTCAAAAGTACACTTTCCTAAAGGATGTTCTAATGGTAATTCTTCTGGAATATATGTTTTTCCATTTCTATCTGCACAAACCTTACACATTCTAGGATGATGTGATGACATCCATTTAATCCCTTTAACAAATGGATTCTTCTTACAACTTTCTTTAGCTGTCTTTTGATATGCATGAGTTATATATGTAGATGCTAGTCTATAGGCATTAAAATCTATTTTTTTATTACTTTTAGGGTATACCTTTGACCAATCATAATCTTTCTTAACCTTTGGATTAACATACTTTTCTAAATCTTTTGCTATATCATAACTACCTCTTTTTTCTGCTAATCCTCTACTTACAATGTAGTCTAAATCCTTCTTAGTTTTATCTATATTACTCCAAATTCTATCACTTAATTTAAGTTTATCTTTGTACATACTACCAGATATAACTTGTCTTAGTACATCTTCATGAACTTTACTAAACATATCAGTGAATTGTGGCTTTAAATTAACTGAATAGTTATCACATATGTTATTGAAAAAGCTTAATTGTTCATCTGTGGTAGCTTTTATTACTTTTGATATTTCACTTTCAATATCTTTTTTTAGCTTCTTTCCTAATCTATCATACTCTTTATTTAAATAAATTATACTTTCTCTTAAATATTGTTCAGTTAATGTGTTAGAGTTAACTCTATTTAATTTTTTTGCATATTCATTAGCTATATCTTTATATAACTTTCTTATCTTTTTAGTAGTTCTATTTGATGATATGTCTCTAGCTCTTTCAGCATTCTTCATAGCCTTATTAAACTTATTAGCCATTATTCATCATCAACTACTTCTTTTGATTCTTTTTCATTAGTTACTTCATCTGATTCTTCTGTATCTATAACTTCTGATTCTTCTTCTAAATTAAAACTTTCTTCTAATATTTGTCTTTCAATTGATATTTGTTGCAGTTCTTCATCTGCTATATCATCATTACTATTATTCCACTTCTTAATGAAAGTCTTCCTAGACATTGCTTGAGCATTTACTTGTTGAATATCAAGTAATTTTTCTGAGTCTTCATCTTCTTGTAATGGGTATTGATTTTCAACAATTACTTCATAAGAATCCTTATCCAATATAGGTATTTTTACTATGTTATATACTTCTATCATCTCTATCATTGCTTGTATTAACCATTCAAGAGCTGGACCCCATGATTTCATTTTTTCCTCACATCTAGTTATTAATTGCCAATACAAAGCTTTCATTGATTTACCTGATGTCATCATACCTTTAAGGTCCTGATTATTTATAAGTGGTATATTTAGTACTTCATGCATATCTGATTTAATTCTATTAAGTGAATTTTCTATTCTAGTATCATATCCAAAGTCAGTAGGAATTGTATTAATCTGTGCTTGTTTTTGGTCAGCCGTTTGAGAAGTTTCTACATCCCAATAAGCTCCTGGTTTTATTTTAAAATGCTTACTTGACTCTTCTTCAACATCAACACCATATATAATGCGATTCATACCCTTTTTAAGAGTATCTATATCTTCAGAAGCAAGTTTATTATAAGCCATCTGATTATCAAATATCTCTTCTATGTCACTCTCACCCTTTAAATCACCAAGCAAACCATCATTAAGAATTACATAACAAGGTATTCCACTAAGTTTTAAATCTGTATCACTCACTATTTCTTCTATACATAACCCATAACCATTATAAATACCTTCACTTAATATACATTTACCATTAACCATTTCATATTTTTGTTTCCAAATTCTCTGTTTATCTTTTTCAACTTCTTGATTTGTTTGATGGAAAAATACGATTTTCTTGAGCTCATCAAATTGGTTATCAAATGGTTCATATATAAACTCTAAACTTGGTACAAACATTATCTTTAAACTCTTACTTTCTTTATCTGCATGTAGCTTTATAGCTATTCTTTTACCAATAAAACAATCTCTAGCCGCTTTAATTAGTTTATCTGAAAACAAATTTTTCTTTAGAATCTTATTAATACACTGGTTTATTTCTTCTGCCTTATCTTTATCTAAATCATTCTCTGGTTTTATTGTAAATATTGGTGTCTTACCAAATAAAAATCTAGCTTCTTCTTTAATCAGCTTTTTAATATAATTTGTTTTCTTCCTTGTTTGTTTATAATCTTGTTCCTCTTCTATCCAATGTTGTCCTGTACCTTCATACTTATCATACAGCCTTATAATTTCACCCATTTCTCTTATTACTTCTTGACCATATAAGCCTGTAAGTTCCATCTGAATTATATCTATCAAATCTAACATGTTACACCCCCTATCTACTGTTATATTTTCTTTCTCTTCCATGTGTTTTCATATCTAACTCTAATGCATATCTTGTTGCATCAATTGAATGATTGTCTTTATCTTCTAGCTTAGCTCTTACATTCCCATCCTTATCTGTTTGATAATCTATATTTTCAAATTCTCTAGCTATATTTGGAGTTCTGTTTGGGTCTATTACTATTGCTTGTAAATCATCCAGCCAGTTCTCTCCAAATTCGATTGAACCAGGTCCTTTTTTAGCCTTCAATGCTTTTATTCCATATTCTCTAAGCTCTGCAATACTTCTTGGTTCTGCACTATCACAAATAACACTAAAGTCATCATATCCTTTTGATTTAATCTTAGAAGCTAATTCTCTTATAGACATTTTCACCCCAAATATTTCATCTATAAAATATATAATTCTTTTCTTTTTGTCATAATGCAGTCTTACAAATGCCATAGGATCTGTTGCATATCCAAAGTCATTACCTTGCCTTATGTTGTCAAAATGGAATATTTCTTCATTTGTGATTGTTTTAAACTCTAAATTGGAAAAAGGGACTACTCCAGAACCAATTGGCTCTCCTAAGTACTCCCATCTATATTTAAACTCATTTCTTATTTTAATTTCATTAGCTTCTTCAATAAAAGCCTTTGATATATGAGGATTATCTAAATAAATACTGTGATGAACATATGTATTTTTAGGTAATGTATGTGTTTCAAATTTCTTATTAACCCATGATTGTTTTCTTTTTGGAGGATTATATGATAAGAATATTTTATAATTCAATTTGTCTGGTAATTCTCCACGTAACACTGAATTAATTACCATAGATAACTCATCCTCTGTTTTTATTTCTGCAACCTCTTCAAACCATGCAAAAGCAATTGGATACTTAGCTGATTTTATAGATTTTATCTTTTGTGGGTCATCAAGCCCTCTAAATATAAACTTATTTCCTCTTGGAATAAAAATAATTTCCATTGGGGATTTTTTAAATTGAAATAAATGGGTTAAACCAAATATCTCTATAGTTTCTTTCAATTGCTCATACACACTATCCATTATTGTATTACCAACTTTCCTAAAACAGACAGTATTTACTGGATATTTGACCATAGCCATAGTTAACCAAAAGGCTATATGAGTTGACTTAGCTGAAGCTCTTCCACCTTTTAATACATGATATAGGTATTTGTTACTATTACTTACTTTCCAAAAGTCATAAAAATTCTTATTTATTATTTCAGATATTTTTCTATCCATCATTTAAATTACCTACATCATCAATTATAGTTACACCAACATTTCCATCTAAATCAACCTTCTCAGTCCATAAAGCATACCTTTTACCCAATAATTCAGCTGCCTTATTTCTATCTTTTATACTTACATCTTTTTTTATTATTTCAGGACCATTTTCTGATACTATTACAACTTCTTCTTGCTCTTGATTTCTTAGTATCTTTGTTAAATACTCCATAACTTCTTTTGCATCTGCTATCCTCTTTGATTCAATTTGTTTTAATCTTTCATCAATGTAATTTTTTACCTTATCATTACTCAGCAGTCTACTTCCATTGCTTTCTGATGTTCTTTGATTGTTATTTTTGTATGCTTTCTTGTATGCTTCTGTTGCATTACCAGTTTCAATATAATAATCACAGAACCTTTTTTGTTTTTCAGTCAAATCTGCCATACCACCACCTCTTTATTTGCTTTATAAATAAAAAAATAAGACTTTAAATTTAATCTAAAGTCTTATTCTTAGGGGATACATATTATATTTAAGGGAGCAAGTTTTAGGAATCGAACCTAAGATTACACACCAGTCCTTGCAAATTGAGTGAGGTTACCAAGCCCCACTCTTTTAGACATTTGAATTAAATTCCGTTTTAATCCAGCATATCTACATATAGTGTATTAATAAGTTTGAACATAGTAAGAATTGAACTTACAGCATCCTCATGCCCTGCCTAGTTTGTTCATATAAGCTAGGTGAATCCCTTTACCTAGCCCACATATATATTTAGTTTTGAGAGAGAAATATTCATTTCCACAATACTATTATCTCACATTTTAAATTGTAAAATCGGCAGAAAAACGGCAATAAAAAGACCTAGAATTTAATCTAGGTCCTTCTTTTTAATCCTAATTTCATTGTTTTCAAAATAAACTTCAACTTCTCTTTCTTCTTGTGTGATATTCATTTCTTTAATCCATGTGGCTGGTAGACTTATTTTAGGACTTAGTGAGCCCGAGCCACTTTTTGATAAGAGTACTTTCAATATTCTTTTCTCCATTTCTTTCTCTCCCTCTAGGAAAATAAATATTTTATAGCAAATACTAATAATGCTATTGCACCAATTAATTTAACTATACCAAAACTTAATTTCCCTAACTCTGTAATTAATTCCTTATATTTTCCCATTGTATTTTGAGTGGTCATGTATTATTATTTAATTAGAAGGGAAGGTGCTGACTCCCCTTCTAAAGTCTTATAGGCTATCTAATACCATTTTTATAACGGCTATTAGTGTACCTATTTCAAGAACAAGTTCGGTAAGGGCTTTGACAACTTTGCCGAACTCTTTTATTTTTTTGACCACTTCTTTCACCTCCTTTCTATATTTATATTATATCGCGTCGTACCGACATAATCAATACCTTTTTTCCTTTTTTTAGTAAAAAAAATAGACAGCTATTCACTGCCTATAAATCTAACATCTTAAATAATGGTTCTTGCTCTATTAGTGCTTTCTTGCCAAACAAGGCTATTGATATTGAACTAATGGCTTGATTAGCTCTTTCTCTTAATTGTCTTTCTTCTAAGTATACTTTATCAACTATTAAACTCCATTCTAAGCCTTCAATATACCTATACCTTATAATTTGTTTATGTATAGGTTTTAAATTGCTTATGGATACATCTATTGTATATTTTAGTGCTTCCATTTCATATAATTCTATCTGTTTTTCTATTATCTTTTCTTCAAGATTAATTAACTCATTTTCAACTTGATTACTTATTGAATTAGTCTTACTTATAGGAATGCTGTCATAGCTTAAACCTTGCATAAAATCACCTAAATGGAACTCTTTAAGATTTTTTATTTGAAGTTTTAGACTTTCAATATTAATATGTAGTTGTTTGTAGTTCTCAAGGTGTTTTTTAGTTGCCATAAAAAACTCCTTTTTAACTTTACTTGCCATAACATCACCCCGATTTATTTAAGCTACCTTTTTCTTATTTTCTTTTCTCTTTTTCTTAAGTTCACTATATTCTATCCAACCATCTACCCCATATTTTTTGCTTTTAGCAATCCATATCAATTTTTTGTCCTGATATTTATAGTCAAAAAGCTTTTTTCTAAGTTCACCCTGCTGTGTACTATACCCTTTCACATCTATATAAACGACTTCACCATTCCATTTGTATATGGCAAAATCAACTGTATATGTAATAGCTCTATAGCTTTTTCCATCTTTTTTAAATTTAGGTTGTAATTCAAACTTTTGTTGAAGTCCAAAGTCTTTTATTTCTCCATTTTCCTTTTTTTCTTTTAAATATAAATAATACTCTGACTCATCTTTACTATCAAATTTAATTCCATCTATTACAATTTTCTTATTATTGTATTTACTCAATCAAATACTCCCTTTATCGCTTAAAATTACTCATACTTATTAACATCATTTATAAATTCATAAACCTCATGTACACTATATCCAAACTTTTCAAATCCTTTTACATATCTTCTTATTGAACTTGGTATACTTCTACCTACTCTACAATTTTCATACCCTTGCCACAAGTTTTCTTTTTCCTCTTGCTTCACCATTTGAGAAACTGCTTTTTGAAACTTATTCATTGCTATTCCCCCATAGTTTTATTGTTTAAAATTAATTTTGCTGTTCTCTATTGCTTTTATTAGCCTTTCTCTCACATCTTTTACAACAGTAAATTCTTTTAGACTGTTTTGGGATGTAAAATAATTTGCCACACCAATTACAAATTATTCTTTTATTCATAAAACCACTTCTTTCTCATTTTTCATGATATTTGTTATAACAATTTTCACACTCTTTTAGATTTAATCTATACTCATAAACTCTTCCAACTATAAAGCTACTTATTATGAGCACAATACTAGTTAAAATATTCATTTCTCAACATCTCCTCATATTCTTCTCTAGCTTTGTCTATTGCAGTAAATATATCTTCTCCAGTGTCATATAACTCTTTTGCTCTTTTAATTGTATATTCTGTCCTTGAAACTTCCATTATTCCTCCTCAATGTATTCAACTTTCCAGCCACTTCTAGTTTTACTTTTCTTTTTAATAGCTTGATAAACTGCTTGATATTTTAACCTTAAAAAACAGGCTGCACCATCTATAGACTCAAATTCTTTTACTTCCCCTGTATTAACATTTCTAATTCTTACTGGTAACTCTTTTTTTATTTTTCTGTCCTTCTTTACTCCAAACTCAGCTAACATTTTTTCTGGCTTAGGATATACCTTTTTTCCATTTTTTGTGATTCCCAACAAGCAACAATATAATGCTAAGTAGTTTCTACATGTAAGGTCATCTTCAATAAGGTTGTCCACTACTGAGCCACTAAAATACCTTTCTACTTTAAACATTTATTTCACCTCATATTTATTTTTTCAGATTAAAATGGTAGCTCATTATCATCTATAATTTCAAATCCTTGAGGGTCTAGTCCTATTGTTTCATCTTGTATACTCTCTTTATATGAATTACTCGATTTACTCTTGCTTTCTAATGATTGTACTGATTTTGTACTGACTTTTGTAAATGTTCTTTTTTCACCTGATTGAGTTTGATAATTGTCAACTCTTATATTCCCTTCTAATGCTACTAGCTTCCCTTTTATTATGTAATTTGCACAGTATTCAGCTGATTTACCTATTACTTCTATTGGTATAAAGTCAGTATCCCTTTTTCCCTCTTTATTTATATAGTTTCTATCTATAGCTATTGTAAATGATGCTACTGCTGTACCTGTTCCTGGTATGTATTTGAGTTCTGGGTCTCTAGTTAATCTCCCAACTAATACAACTTGATTCATTTTAATACCTCCATCAATATTATTTAAACTTAGCCTTTTGGCTTTTCTTTATAATTTCATCTAATTCTTTGTTACTGTATTGAGTAAATGTTTGTTCAAAATTAGCAAACTTATTTTTGCTTACTGCACTATTAGTTTTTTTTAACTTTTTATTTTCATGTTGTAATTTATATGATTCTAATTGTTCATATGTAGTTATATTTGCATCCTTCCACTTTTTAAGGATTCCTTTTAAGTATGATAAATTCATATTCATTCTTTCAACACATATTTCTATAGCTCTTTTAAATACTCTTATATCTACTTCATTAGATACTTCTAATAACCATTCAGCTGTGACTGGATATACTACTCCTATATTTTCTTCATATAGCTTCTTAAATTCTTTTAAAGAGTTATCCACAGCTTGCTCTATATACATACTACTTTTAAAACTGTTATTTATAATACTGTTACTTATAGTGTCCGACTTTTCCATGTCCGGTTGAACCATGTCCGGTAAATTCGGACATGGTTCCATGTCTGCTTTTTTCGGACATGGTTTTTTTTTATTTTCTTTCTTACATCTAATGGATATATGACTTTCTATATAGTTTCTATCAAATACTACCTCATATATATTATTTTGCATCCTTCCTTCCCTAGTTTTATTTTTATATACTTTTATATAACCACTCGTCTTTAGTTCATTTAGATATTTACTAAAAGTATCTTTATTTATACCAAGTTCATGAGTCATAATATCCCTTGATGGATAACATGTCCCACTTGCTCCTGCAAAACTGGATAGATAGAAATATAAAGCTCTTGCTCCTGTTGTTAGCCATGAATCTCTAGCTACCAATTGTGGTGAAAGACCATACCCATCACTAAGTATATTTCCTTTCTCTATAGTTGCTTTGTCTCTGTCCTTCAAGAAATTCACCTACTTAATTATTCCTTTTTCCCTTTGTAATTTCTCATATCCAACACATATCTGGTCATATTCCTGTTTGCTTAAATCCTTAACTTCTTTATTAAACTTATAATACACTTCACTTTTTACCCTATCTGAATCCTTACCTATTGTATTTCCTATTGAAAACAATCTTTTTATTTGATTTTGACTTATTTTTATTTGATTATTTTCATTTGCTTTACTAGAGAAAGTTCCTAAGTCATTTCTTTTATAATCTTCTTTTCCACTAGTAGCATCAAAAGTATCATTTTCTGTAATATTTAATAATTGAATGTACAAATATCTTGTCTGATATGTTTCAATTCCTCCCAATGCTTGTAACTCATTAGAGCCTTTTAATTGTAATTCTCTCATTGGAGAAGTAAATATTATCTCTTCTGTTGGTTTTTCTCCATTAATCAATGTTAGGGTTGCATAATCATTTGTGAAGGTCACTATAGGGCATAATTTAGCTTCTTGTAACAGTTCTGTTGCTTGAGGTAAGAAGTCTGCTAACTCAAAATATTTAAAGTTAGCAAACTTGTTTTGACCACTCTTTTTTATATCTAATTTATTAAACTTAATTCTTACATCCATCAATTTTATGTAAATATTATTCACTTCCATCAATTTCTCCCTCCATTTCTCTAATATTTCTTTCTAAAACTGACACAAAACCATCTATATAATCACCATAGTTCCCTTGTAATTTGTATTCCTCTAAATGTTCTTTGAATTGTTCCAAAGTACATCCTTTTCTATGTTTATCTATGCAAGATTCTAATGCTGATATTTGTCCAAATTTTACATCCCAATCTACTTCATCTACTGTTGTAAATCTTAATAAAAATAATCTATCTTCTAAATCCTTAATTATTTCATTTTTTGTTTTCATTTATTCCCCCTTATGTTATAATATAGTTATAATTTTTGTAACTTATTTTCACTTAGAGCCTGTGCGAAGGCTCTTTTTTTATATCTGGACATCTATTGGTCTATCTTTTTCAAGTTCTTCTTGATACATCATAGCTTCTCTAAACTCAATAGAAGCTTCTAACTCAATGTCATGTTCAAGACCCTCTAATATATTTTGACTAGCAAATTTTACGGCTTCCCACCACATTAAACTACTATTATTTTTTGTACCTTGTAATTTACATATTTCTTTTTCTGCTTGTTTAATTTGACCTATTGCTATTAGTCTAGCTGCTTCCATTTAAATCCCTCCCAATTTATTACTATCTATATAAACTACATTCTAAATTGCTACAATTATTACACATTAAACCCTTTAGAATGTTATATTACCTATTCTAAATCCATTCTTTTTGTGCTATAATTTGTTTGTGTTATATTTTATTTTTTATTTTTTTGTGTGTTGGTTATTTGACCAGCACTTTTTATTTAATACTCCAACCGATATTTTCTTACCAGTTTTAATATCTTTAAATACTATGTCTGCTATAACTTTTCCATCTTTTTTAAGAGTTACTATATTATTCTTATTAGTATTAAGGCTTAACAATTTCATCCCCTCTCTCTGCTGCTTTTAAAAGTTCATCCAAGTTTTTACCTTGATTTCTTTCAATAAAATCATCAACTTCATATCTTGAAATTTTTCTACCATCACCTCTAACAAGTGATTTTATCAAACCTGTGCTCACTAACCTACGCATAAAAACTGTATCTAATTTTAAAATTCCCCTTGCTTCTTCTACTGTTATCAAGTAATTTGGATAACCTCTTTTTATTAAAACAACTATGTCTTTAGGCTCCAGTACTTTTACCTTTTGCTCAACAGTTTGACTCTTAACTCTATCTGTTTCTTGTTTATTTATCTCTATTTCTATTAAACTTTTTAAACTATCACTAAATTGTTTTGCTATACTTTCAGAAATATCCATGTGAAAATTTTCTCCCCTCTTTTTAATGAAATATATAAAATTAATTTTATATCTACGCATTATTACCAAAATCCTATATATATTATTTTCAGCTCCATACCTCATGTTATAATTGACTCAAGAAGTATTCCCACATACTTCCAATACATAAGCAAAGGATGGTGAAAATATGAATAAGGACGAGTTAAATAAAATTTGCGACGAAGTGTACAACAGAATACTAAAAAGTGAATATTCAGATGAAACACTTCTTAGGAATAAAATTAGTGAATTTATTTCCCTAAAAGAAAAATCTGCTAGTGAAATAAGTAATACAGAGCTTTGTATGTTTTTTTATTTTGAGAATATTGCATTTACTAAAAACTATGTTAAAGAAGTCTTATCTGAAATTCTTTTAGATAAATAGTCGCTTATTTCATCTATTTTTATTGGCTTTGTTTTTTCTTCAAGCAAAGCCAATCTTTTCCCTATATCAGACTCTTTCAGAAGATAATCAGCAATATAGTGTAAATCTTTTTCTGTAATCTTTGTATCCTTTTCATTCATTAAAATACACCTCTCTTTTATATATTTTGAATCCAATTTTCTAAGTACTAACCTAACATTGAAGTTTGATAACTATATTCTTTTTCTATATCTGGTAATATATTATTTGTTTTCAATAAATCATATAAAAACAATCTTCCCTTTTGAGTCCACTTAGTTGTCATTTTTACATCAGTCATTCCATCACTTCTAGTTATGTCTATTGTTTCTGAATGAGTGTATCCCTTCCCTTGATATTGTTTATATAAAAGCCATTGCCCACTTTGTTTGTATTGAATTCCTCTTTCATGAAGTATTTTATTCATTTCTTTTCCAGACATTCCATAGTCTTTTGCTATTTGAGTTATAGTGACAAGACCTTTGTTTTTTAATATCATATCTGTGTAATCTGCCTTTGGCTTTAATTCTTTTATTACTTGGTCTTTCATTTTCCCTTCTAGTTGTAATTTCTCATTTACTTCTACTTGCTCTATAAGGTGTTGTAACGCTTCTTTATACGTAGTTGGTAGTTTAGGTTGTTCATTTTTTAATACTTGCTCCATTTCTTCAAACTTAGTTACATAAATTGCTGTAAATACAATCCCTTTTTCTCCCGTCATTTTATTAGCAACCATATCACAACCTTTTTTAGTTAATAAGTAACAAGGTTGAGTTTTATTTTGAGCATTTACATAAGTACTTTCTATAAAGAAATCTTGACTCTTCAAATTTGATGAGTCCTCTATAATCTTTTTATATCCTCTTATGTCTCTTAATAAGTTATCATGTTTCTTTTCTATTAACTCTGCTACATCTCTACTTTCAACTAAAAATTTTCCGTTTTTAATTATAACTTGCAAATTATTCATAATTATTTCCTCCCATCTTGTAAATCATAATTTACTGAATCTGTAAAAAAAATTTCTTCTATGCTTTTCCCTAATTCTATAGATATTCTATATGTTATTTCTGCTGATGGTTTAACCATACCATTTTCAATTTTTGATAGATATGGTCTTGATATTCCTACCTTTTGTGCTAATTTACTTTGCGAAAAATTTAGCTCTTTTCTTGCTTTATATAAATTATTAGTTATTTTAGCCACCTCCTCGCCTTCTGTTAACCATAGTATACAGCGTTTTTATTTTTATGTCAACTATGTTTTACTATTTTTTGAAAATTTGTCAACAATAGTTAACACTTTTCTGATATAATCATATTAAATCAAATCATAAGAGGTGAAATATATGCAAAAACTGGGTGAAATAATAAAGGAATATAGAGAAAAAAATAAGCTCTCTCTTAGAGATTTTTCTAACTTATGTAATCTTAGTCATACTTATATAGATAAACTTGAAAAGGGTAAAGACCCTCGAAATGGAAAAGCAGTTGAACCCACACTTGATGCATTAGAAAAAATCAGTCTAGCCTTAAATTTAACATTGGATGAACTACTTCTTAAATTAGGCAAAATTGGAAAAGGTGTCTCTACACAAATAGAAAATGATGATTCTTTTAAAATAAATCAATCTTTAAATCCCATTTTTTCAAAAAGATTAAATGGATTGATGCAAGAAAAAAAAATACCATTAGATATATTAAGTCAAGAAGTAAAAATAGAAGAAGATTTATTATACAAATATAAAAATAATCTTAGTTCACCTCCAAGTGATGATATTGTAAAACTTGCTCATTATTTTGATGTTACAACAGATTATCTTTTAGGCACAACACTTGTTAGAAAGCATATAGATACTGTAGCCGCACACAAAGCAAATCCACATAAGGATTTACCTGAAGAAGCACAAGAACAGCTTAATGATTATATTGAATTTTTAATGAATAAATATAAAAAGTAAGGATTGAATCTATGTTAATATTAAAAAAATTGAGAACTGAAAAAGGAATTTCTTTAGATAAATTAAGTACAGACTTAAGTATAAATAAGTCTACTTTATCTAGGATTGAAAATGGATTAAGAGAACCAAAAGAATCATTTATTAAAGATTGCTCAGACTATTTTGGAGTATCTACAGATTACTTAATTGGAAAAATTAACATAGATGATTCAAATCAATTAACAAAATACTTGAGTTCAACTTTTCCAATAAGGTTAAAAGAATTAAGAAAGAAAAAAGAATTAACTCAAGCAGAATTATCAAAATTACTTAATTGTTCACTAAGCAAAATTGCTATGTTAGAAACTAGCAAAAGAGAACCTGTTAAAGAAGACTTGTTAAGACTTTCAGAATTTTTTAATGTGTCAGTTGATTATCTACTTGGCAAAACCTTAATTGAAAATTACACAACTACTGATGAAATATCCAAAATAATTAAATCTTATGAAAGTTTACCTAAAGAAGCTCAAGAACATATTAATAGCTACATAGAGTTTTTAGTTGATAGATATAAAAAATGAATATTTAGAGCAGTTAACACCTGCTCTTTATATATAAAAAAGTAACACATACATTCTTTTTATAGGGGGATTTCCATGAACAAACTAGACGCACTTTTAGACTTAGCAAATAATGAAGAAATAGAAATTTACTACACTGACAAAATAGCAGATGACATAAAAGGATTGTATATAAACAAACAAGGTCTAAAAATTATATCATTGCTTAATTCATTAAAGCAAAACAAGACTAAGCTAATAGAAATACTGGCAGAAGAATTAGGACATCATTTTACCAGTATTGGAAATTACATATCTCCAAATAAAGACTACAGCAGTAAAATCATGATAGACAAATGTGAAAATAAAGCTTTAAAGTGGGCATGCGAATTTCTTATAACAGAAGAAGAGATTATACATATTATCAACTCTAATATAACCTGTGTATATGAAATAGCTGAAATACTAGAGGTTAGTGTTGAATTCTTATTAAAAAGATTAGAATTTCTATCAAGAAAGAAAAACATGTTAGACTTAGGAAATAACAGATTTTTAATATTAACCAATTTACCTAACTTTTATATATACGAAAATATCTTTTAGAATTTTATTCTACTTTTATAGATTAAATATTTTTACAAATATACGCCTTCTTATTGACACGCATTATTAATGCGTGTTATAATATAATTGTAAGGAGGTGCATATGAAACCTAGAGAATTATTAAAAATATTAAAACAAAATGGTTGGGTAGAAGTTGGACAAAGAGGCTCACATCTTTATCTAAAACACCCAACCAAAAAAGGTAAGATATCAGTTCCAATACATAACAAAGACTTCAAACTCGGAACACTAAACAATATCTTAAAACAAGCAGGGCTTAAATAGCCCAGCTTGTACCCCTTACAATCTTATTATACAACAAATCGAGGTGATTAAATGGATAAATATTTGTTCTTTGCAAAATTTACTGTGGCTGAAGAAGGTGGCTATTGCATATCTTTTCCAGAACTTGAAGGTTGCTTTTCTGAATGTGATACTATTGAAGAAGGAATGAAAAATGCCAAAGAAGTTTTAGAGTTATTTTTATGGGGACTTGAAGAAGATGAAGAAGATGTTCCTAATTTAATGAAACCAGAGGATATAGAACTAGAAAAAGGAGAATTTTTAATTCCTATTAGTGTCTATATGCCTATTGTTAGAGAAGAAATGAACAATAAAACTGTTAATAAAAATCTAACTTTACCATACTGGTTAAATAAAGAAGCTATGAAACATAAAATCAATTTTTCACAAATATTACAAGAAGGTTTAAAAGAAGTTCTAGGTATAACAGAGAAAAAAAGAGTATAAATAGATGTATAAAGAGCAGTCAATCTGCTCTTTTATATAAATACCAAACAAACATACATTCTAAAAAGGAGGGATACTATTATGAAAGGTGGAGTAAGAAAAAGAAGTAACAAATGGTATTACTACTTTGACCTAGGCATAGTAGAAGGAAAAAGAAAAAAAGTAGAAAGAGTTGGAGGCAATACTAAAAAAGAAGCAGAAAAAGCATTAAGAGAAGCACTAAGTGAATATGAAAACTCTGGCATAGTATTTGAAGAAAGCAACATCAGCTTATCAGACTACTTAGACTTTTGGTACAAAGAATATGTCTTACTTAATTGTAAATACAACACTCAAGAAAGCTACCGAATAAACATAGAAAAACATATAAAGCCAAAGCTAGGAGCTTACAAAATAAAAGCTTTAACTCCTGCAATACTACAAAACTTCATAAACAAAAAGTACAAAGAGGATTACTCTCAAAATACATTACAAGTATTAAAAGCCATATTACATAGGTCATTAAAATCAGCAGTCCACCCTTACAAACACATACGAGAAAACCCTATGCAATATGTAAGCATACCAAAAACTAAATCTAAAACAGAAACTAATAAAATTAAAACTATTACATTAGAAGAATTTAATCAAATACTAAATATATTTCCTCAAGATTCATTTCAACGTATAGTTTTACTAATTGGATTTCATACTGGTATGCGAAGGGGTGAAATTATTGCACTAAAATGGGATGATATAGACCTTGATAATAAAACTATCACAGTAAAGCATACTTTGATTAAAAAGCCAAATGGAATGTTTGAATTAGGGCAACCAAAAACAGAAAGCTCTTGCAGAACTATATTCACAGGTGACACTTTAATAAAGGCATTAAAAGAACATAAATTATATCAAAAGAAAATGAAATTAAAATATGGAGAATTTTACTTTGATAGTGATTGGGTATGTACCAAAGAAAATGGTCAACAAGTGAATACTCACACTTTGGACACTATAGTAAGACAAATTCGAGTAGCTTTAAACAATGACTTTCATTTCCATTCTCTAAGACATGCACATGCTACCCTATTATTAGAAAATGGTGCTAACATTAAAGACATACAAAACCGTTTGGGTCATAGCCAACTATCAACTACAATGGATACCTATTCACATGTAACTGATAAAATGAAAAATGAAACTGTAGATATATTTGAAAAAATTACAAATTAGAGTTTGCCACCCAAAAATATAATACGGTGGCAAATGGGTGGCAAAATCTAATTTATCTATTTTAAAAGCTAAAATTATCAAATTTATATAATCATCTATATACTTGTAATTTCAAGGCTTTAGAGTATATAACAACCATAACTAATATAAGGTATTAATAATAATTCTAACGAATAAAACTTAATATTTACTTAAGTTGTAATATTATTCTAAGTTTTATAATTAAAATTTAATAAGTACTTATTTAGATACTCAGTAATTTATCTATAAAAATAAAAATACCAATATACCTTTAAACAAAAAAACTGAATATCAATAAAATTTTAATAACAAACTTTATCAATATTCAGTGTAAATTTTAGTTACATATCAAATTTTCCAATGCATCATTAGGGGCTACAATAGGATAAACATCATAATCCTTATCTATATCACATTGTAAAAACACGGGTTTATTAAAATCTATCACATCTAGAACTTTTTCTAATTCTTCCATATCGGATACCTTATATCCATCAATATTATAGGCATTTACTAGTTTAACATAATCCACGTTTTCATTAATGTCAGTTTGAGAATATCTTTGATTAGAAAATAACTTCTGCCATTGTCTTACCATTCCTAATGTTCTATTATTAAGTAGTAAAATAAGTATAGGTACATTATAATTTGCAACTGTAGCTAGTTCATTACAGTTCATTCTAAAACTTCCATCACCAGTGACTAAAACCACATTTTTATCTACATTACCGACTTTAGTTCCAATAGCTGCACCTAAACCAAAGCCCATAGTTCCTAGTCCTGCTGATGTTATAAAACTTTTATTACCTTTAAAATTCCAGTATTTGGCGGCCCACATTTGATGTTGACCAACATCAGTTACTACTATAGTAGAATTTTCTAATTTCTCATATTTCTCATTTATTTTTTTAAGTATGTTTTGTGGATGAAATTCATATTTTTGTACACCCTCACTCTTTCTAAATGTCTTTATCTCTTCTTTCCAACTACTATTATTCTTACTCTCAACTCCTTCAAGTAGTAAACTAAGAACCAACTTCAAATCTCCAACTAGAGATACATTAGATTTTATATTTTTACTTATTTCAGACGGGTCTATATCTATGTGTATTACTTTTGCATTTTTAGCAAATTCTGAACTTTTACTTATTACTCTATCGCTAAATCTTGCACCTATAGCTATAACCAAATCTGAATTAGAAAGGGCTAAATTACTTTCTCTACTTCCATGCATTCCAACCATTCCAAGAGATAGTTCATTTTTTCTATCTATATTGCCAAGACCCATAAGTGTATTTAATACAGGTGTATCTATTTTAATTGCAAATTTTTCAAGAATCTCCTCACTATCTGAAGACTTAACTCCTCCACCAGCATATATTATAGGTCTTTTAGATTCTTTTATGATATCTATTGCTTCATTTAAGAGCTTAGCATTAGTTTCATCATCTAGACCAAAATCGCTTTTATAATCTATATCATCATCTATTTGACATAAATCATAATCCTCATCACTAAAATCCATTTCTGCTAAAAATAAATCTTTTGGAACATCTACAAGTACAGGTCCTTTTCTACCTGAATTTGCAACTTTAAAAGCTTCTTTTATTGTAGGAACTAATTCTTTAGTATTTCTAACTAAATAATTATGTTTTGTCATAGATAATGTTGCTCCAGTTATATCAATTTCTTGAAAAGAATCTTTACCTAATAAACTCGTTGGAACCTGACCCGAAATTACAACCATAGGTGAGGAATCCATAAAAGCTGTTGCTATTCCAGTTATAGCATTTGTTGCTCCTGGACCAGATGTTATAAAACAAACACCCACTGTATTAGTACTTCTTGCGTATCCATCTGCTGCATGAACCAAACCTTGTTCATGGGATGTCCTTATATGCTTAAAATCATCTGAATAATCGTATAGAGCATCATAAAGAGGTATCACTGCTCCACCAGGATATCCAAATACCGTGTCAACTCCCTCTTTCTTTAAACATTCTAAAATTACCTTTGCTCCATTCATACGCACTACTATGCACCACTCTTTCCCTCAAACTAATCCATTTCATATATTTATTTCAAGAATGACATCATACTTCTTAGATTTCTGCCAACTTCAGCAATTTCTGTAGCATATTCTGCTTCTCTAGTTTTTAGGAAGTTTTTACGTCCTTCTTCATTCTCTTTAATCCATGCCTTTGCAAATTTTCCATTTTGTATATCCTCTAAAACATCTTGCATACCTTGTTTTGCTGCATCAGTTATTACCCTTTTGCCAGATACATAATCTCCATATTCTGCTGTATCACTTATGCTATATCTCATTCTTTCAAATCCACCTTCATATATAAGGTCGACTATTAATTTCATTTCATGTAGACATTCAAAATATGCTACTTCTTTTTGATAACCTGCATCTACAAGTGTTTTATATCCCAATTTTATAAGTTCACTTATTCCACCACAAAGTACTGATTGTTCTCCAAATAAATCTGTTTCTGTTTCTTCTTTAAAAGTAGTTTCTAAAACACCTGCTCTTGTTGCTCCTATACCTTTTGCATATGCTAAAACTGTCTCTGTAGCTTTTTTAGTGTAGTCTTGATATACTGCAAATAATGCAGGAACTCCACTTCCCTTTGTAAATACATTTCTAACTAGGTGACCAGGTCCTTTAGGAGCTACCATTACAACATCAACAAATTCTGGTGGTTGTACCTGATTATAATGTATATTGAATCCATGTGCAAATGCTAATGTTTGACCTTCTTTTAAGTTATCCCTTACACTTTCTTCATAAACTTTTTTTTGCTTTTCATCAGGTATTAACAGCATTGTGAAATCACTTTCTTTTGTAGCTTCTGCTACACTCTTAACTTCAAATCCATCTTCTTTTGCTTTTTGTGCTGATTTACTTCCATCATAAAGTCCTATCACTACATCTACACCATTATCTCTAAGATTTTGTGCATGTGCATGACCTTGGCTTCCATAACCTAAAACTGCAACCTTTTTATTTTTTAAAACCTCTAAGTTCACATCATTTTCATAATACATTTTTGCCATTTTAATTTCCTCCCAATACTTTCTCTTATTTTATGATATTTATTTTTATTAGAAATTCATACTCATTATCATCGACTTAATACTGTTCAGCAAATTCTATTCCTCAATTTATATAACTTTTAAAGTATATTTTTAGAATTTTCAGTTTTTATTAATTGTGATAAACCCATAAGTTTAATGATACTTGTATTTTAAATCTAAGATTTTTCTTATTTAATATTTATCTTTGGTTTTTTATTTTAAAATGAGTATCTTTAGTTTTTATTTTTATAAAGCAGATTTAATTAGTGTCTCATTTTCTCAACAGTTATCTCTCTTATATCATGTAGTTTCTTCATATGGTTTAAGACAGAATCTAAGGATGTCTTTTCTTCATTTACTATTAATTTTATACCTGAGTTATTCATATTGTCTACAGTCATACTTATTGATTGTATATCAACTTCTCTTCTTCTTAGAGTCATAGCCACTCTTAAAAAAGAATCTATTCCTTGGTTTAATTTAGCAGATACAGTATTTTCCATAAAAATTCCTCCTTATTTTTATTATTTTTTATTGATTTTATATGGATTAAATTACTTTATATTGCTTAAAATAAAAAAACTTTCATCTTTATAAGCAATATAAATATTACTTATAAGGACGAAAGTTATATTCCGCGGTACCACCTTATTTGTAGATATAAAAAATACATCTACCCCTCTTTTTCAGGTCGGGTAATCAATTACCTTAACCTTAGCCATGTAACGTTGGCAGACGTTTGTACTTACTAAAAATATTCAGTACAAAAGCTCCAGAGTGATCATTATACTACTGTTAACACCAATTCTCAGCAACATTGGTTCTCTGTAGATAACACGCTATTAGTATTGTTGTCTCTGTCATTGCTTTTACTTTTTTAATTTTAACTCTGTTTTGTTGTTAATATAGATTATATTCCCTATTATTTACGATGTCAACGACTTTTTAAAAATTTTTCAGATTATTTGTTTTTTTCACAATAATATTTCTTTTATATTATAAGTGTATATTTTGGAATAATCGTTTTCATATTATTATCTTATATCCATTTATTTTTAGCCAATTTTCTTTGTCTTTATAATCTGGCATAATGGATTTTATCAAATCATAGAATTTTTTAGAGTGATTCATATGTACTAAATGGCTAAACTCATGTATTATTACATAATCAATTACATCTAATCTTGCCATAGATATTTTTGAATTTATATAAATATTTTTTTGGGATGTGCAACTTCCCCATCTCTTTTTTTGTTCTTTTACCTTAACACTTGCTGGAATCAATTGTTTCATTATTTCACAATTTAATTTAAGAAAATCTATTCTCTCTAAAACTATTCTTTGACTTTCTCTTTTATACCAAGACTTTAAAGACTTTTTAATAAATTCTTTACCTGTATCATTTGTATTAATAATTATTTGGGACTCATCAAGATTTATTTTACAATTACTTTTTTTGACAGAATCCTCCAATATTTCTTTTATAACTAAGTGATACTCTTTCCCTAAATAAAGAAACTTATCACCAGTTATAAACATTCTTTGTCTGTATATTTCTTCTCTGTATTTGTATTTTTCTAATTTTTTAAGTATCCAGTCTCCTTTTTCAATTATTATATCTTTTATTATTTTTTCAGATATTTTAGGAGGGCTTATTACAATTATTTGACCAAATGAGTCTATTTTTATAGAAATATTTTTTCTATTTTTATACAATAAAATTACTTTTATTTCACTACCTCTAAGAATTACATTTAAAATATCAACTTCTTTACCTACTGTATTCATCAATTTACCTTTTCCTTATTAGCCCTACAATTTATAAGTTCAGCAGCTATGCATACAGCTATTTCAGCTGGTGTTTGAGCATCCAACTTTATTCCTATTGGTGCATGTACTTTTGATAATTCTTCCTTTTTAAAACCTTTTTTCATAAGTTTTTCATATGTCAATCCAATTTTTGTTCTACTTCCAATCATGCCTATATAACTAGAATTTCTTTTAAGAGCCCATTCTAAAGCACTTGAGTCATATAAATGACCTCTTGTTAGAATAATTATATAACTATTTTCATCAGTTGGAAAATCTGGTATATTTTCAAAAGAATCTAAAACTATTACTTCTGAATCTGGAAATCTTTCAGAGTTAGCAAATTCTTCTCTATCATCTATTACCACTGTTCTAAATTCCAAAAGGGATAATATTACGGCAACATCTCTTGAAATATGACCTGCTCCAAATATATACGCTTTACTTGTATTTTCTTTTAGGTTTCTATTAAATCTTTCTATATTACTTTCTAATTTACTATCTATGAAATCTATTTGGATTTCTCCATTACCTCCACATATCATTCCAAGTTTTGCCACATCAGATTTATTTAGGCTAAATTTATACAACATTGACTCTCTATTTTTTATTACATTAATTGCATGTTTTATACATACTGCTTCTACACTACCTCCACCTACTGAACCAAATATGGTAGCATCATTTTTTACAATCATCATTGCTCCTGTTTCACGTGGTGTTGAACCTGAGTGAGAAGTTATTGTAGCAAATGCGAAATCCTCATTATTTTCTATTAATCTTATCGCTTGTTCATATATATTCATATAATTCTCCTTACCAGTCTATCTAAAAATCTTCTATATATCTATCTTAGGTTTTTTATTACTTTATATGGTATCACAAACTCAACTGCTCCCATATAACCAGGTGCTACTTCATATTCATCAAAACTAATTACAAGGTTTCCATTTTTATTAAAATAAAAATCTTGATACTTATTTATAGATTCAAAATTTTTTACTGGTGAATCTTTATCTTGGTCTATAAAATAGGATTTTGTATTATCCTTTTTTATTTGCTCTCTCATTTGTTCTTTTATATTATCACTTATAACTTTTACATATTTATCGTCTTTAAAAAGCATTGGCAAAGTCAAAACTATTTGTCTTTTTTTATCAATATTATAATGTACTTTACTAACATATGATGATGCTTCTATCTCATTTTTTGTCATTTCTATTGATAGAAAATCTTTAGAATTATTTTTCACACTATAACTCAAACTTAAAGACTTATGCCCTTTGTTCCTTGATAATTGTATCTTTTCCATTCTCTCTTGAAATTCATTATAAAGCCTTTTTCCATCCTCCATAAAATCACTATTTAATCTTTTTTCTAAATTTTTATCTTTTAAACCTTGTATTTTAGGAATATCAATCTCAGCTTCATAATTTTCAGTTTTTAAGTTATAATTTTTTATAGTTATTACTTTTACTATTTCCCCAATTATAGGTATCTTAGAAAAGCTGTCTGCAAATACAGGGCTTATGTTGACTAATACTACAAACATACATGCAAAAGCTATTGCAACTTTAAATCTTAATCTATTTACTTTCTTATTTTGCTCTCGGTATATATTTTCTATTTTTTCATGATTTATTATAGTATCTAGTTTCTTTGGTATTGGAATTTTATGATACTCCTCTTTTAACTTATTTAACCTTTCTTTGCTCGTCATTCTTTTTATCCCTACTCTTCAATTTTTAATTTTAATTTTTTTAAAGCAGTATATAGCCTAGTTTTAACAGTATTCACATTTTCATCCAATATTATTGCCACTTCTTCAATCTTTAAATCTTCAAAAAATCTTAATATTATAATAGATTTGTATTCAATAGGTAATTCTTCCAAAGCTCTTCTTAAATCCAAATCAGTGTATTTATCATATTCTCCAGTCTCATCTACAAGGTCAATATCTGTCATATTATTATACTTACGGTTTTTTCTAATAAAGTCTATACTCGTTCTAACTAAAATTTTATAAAACCACGTTTTTATATAATTTACTTCTTTAATATTTTCCACTGAATATAATGCCTTATACATAGCTTCCTGAACCACGTCTAGGGCATCTTCTTCATTCTTTGTATAACTATATGCAATTCTATAAAAAGAGTCTTTATTATCGATAATGTATTTCTCAACTTTCGTTCTCTTTAAACTCTTAAACATTCCTGTAAAATCTCCCTCCGATTACAGGCTAGGATTGATTTTTTAGAAATTCTATCTGTCTATTTTGGCATCTTCATTCAGTTTTTTTATATGTTCAAGATACTTTTCATTTAAAATAGATTCTCTTATTAAACTCTGACACTCATTAAAACTTTTTTGTCTTTCTCTTTTATCAGTAACTTTGACTATATGATATCCATAACTAGTCTCAAATACATTTGAAACTTCATTTTTCTTTAATTTGAACACTTCTTTTGTAAACTCAGCATTTTTGTCATCTTTTGAAAAATATCCTAACTGACCTCCATTTTTTCCAGTTGCCTTATCATCTGAATACTTTTTAGCCAATTCTTCAAAACTTTCTCCATTTTTAATTTTAGCCAATATACTGTCTGCCTCTTTCTTCAAAGCTTCTTTTTTATCTTTACTTACTTCTTTTTTATTTTTGTCTAAAGTTGATATAAGTATCTGAGAAGCACTTACTTCTTCTACATTAAAATCCTTTTTATGACTGGTATAATAAGCTTCCATATCAACATCGCTTATATTTGTTCTACCTTCAAAGGCTTTCTTATTTTTATCTATGGCTAAATCTTTAGATATTTCTTGTTTTAAATATTCTTTATCAACACCTGCTTTGTCCATTTTTTCTTTGTAACTCGCATTCAAATTCATTTTTTCTTCTAGTTCTTGATATTTTGAGTCTACTTCACTTTTACTTGGAGTTAATCCTTTATTCCTAGCCTCTTGATATAAAAGTTCATTATCCACCATAAACGATATTATAACATTTTCTAATTTATTTCTACCTTTTTTATCTAAAGTTTTTTCCAATTCATCTAAAGATTGACCATTTATATAATTATTAGTAGCAGATAAAACTGCTTTCGTTTTTTTATACTGTTCTTTTGTAATTTCTACATCATTTACTTTTGCCAAACTTTTATTGCAACCAACCATCATTAAAGATAGTATCCCAATCATTCCTACATAAAGTTTTTTATTCAATATACCTACACCTCACTCATTTTTATTCTCAATTTCTAAAATCTCAATAAATATTCTTATATTTTAATTACTCTAAATTACGTAACCAATAATTTTTTGGTATTTGATTTTGGTCCACTGCTGCAAATTCATAACCTTCATCTGATAAGAATTTTAAAACTGAATCTAATGCTTCTGCACTTTGCTTTTTCTCATGCATTAAAACTACCAATTGGTCTTTATCTTCACCTTTTCTATTCTTAATATGATTTTTTACATTTTGTACAATTTGAGAAGAATTAGATTTCCAATCTTCTGTATCTAAGTCCCAATCCCAAATCTTATATCCAGCATCAACTAAAGCTTGATAAGAAGCTTGTGGTGTATATGGTTTACTTCCATAAGGTATTCTTATTACTTTTGAATATTTACCAGTTATCTTGTAAAAAGTTTGGTCATTTGTATCAAATTCCTCTTTTGCTGATGTACTAGTAACATAAAGCTTATGAATATCATGTGATACACTATGAAAACCTGCTGTGTTCCCATTTTTAATTATATTTTTAACTTGTTGTGGATATTCCTTCATATTTCCATCTATCATAAAAAAAGTTGCTTTAACATTATATTTATTTAAAGTTTTTATCATCTGGTCAGTAAATTTAGACGGACCATCATCTATAGTTATGTATGCTACTTTTCCAAAACTTTTACTTGGTCCTTTGCTAATTTCTGTCGCTGTATTAGATACTATATCCGTAATAGTAGAACTTGACAATTTTGCATTTCTACTAATTTCATCTTCTTTCATATTTAAAGAGCTAGCACGTATACCAACCACTATAAAAGCCAGACATACTACAATAGCACTTAAAAGCACATACAGTTTCTTTCTATTTATTTTTTTCTTTTTATTTCTCATCGTTCGACCTCCAATATTACTATATTTTTACATTTATATTTTTGTAGTATTTTCTCCCAAAAATTTACACTACATATATATAGACGTTGAACTTCGACAAAAAGTTTTACTTAATTTTTAAAATTTGTTATTTTGATGATTATTATGCTGTATAATTTCTGTATAATTGTATAGAATGTTGAAAATTGAGTATTATATAGTGTTTTTTACAATTAATTCTAGTTAATATGTAATTTATAATTTTTAAAATTTATAAATTTTTTTTATAAATTAGAAAGATTAAACAAAAAGTAAATACTAAAACAATGCTATGCTACATCTTTGATATATACATTATATATTTATATTAGTTAGTTTTTGTTATCAAATAAAAATTCCTAATCTTATTCATAATCCTCACATTAATCAGTTAATGTTTTACATTTAATATCATATTCTATTATTTATAATAGAAAGATTTAGTTTTAAGAAAATTATGGATACTGTTTATTATATAGACATCATTTGGTTTGACTATTAAAAAAATACTCAAAAATAAATACTTTTTTAGATGTTTAATTTTTTATCCCAAAAAATAAAAATAAAAGTGGGTCTCTTAAAATGAACTTTTTAGTTCATGAGGCACTCTTTTTTGTATGAAATTAAATATATTTTCATCATTTCAACAATCAAAAAGAGGCTTATCTCTCTATTTTGAGACAACCTCTTTTATTTTTTATATAATTATAAAGTATTTGTAAACTACTTAGATTATTTTTTAGCGCCTTTAGTCATATAAGCATACACTGGTAAGCCTATAGCTGTTATTATAAGACCTCCTAGAGATATCATAGTAGTTTTCATACCTGCAAAACATAATTGATTAACTACAACAAATATACCACTTGCTATAGCTATTATTGGAACAATTGGATATAATGGTACTTTATACTCTCTTGGTATATCTGGATGAGTCTTTCTAAGTTTCATTACTCCTATAAATGTTAATACATAGAATATCCAAGTGGCAAATACTGCTAAGTCAGTTAATAAATTAAATTGACCTGATAAAGCATATATAGATGCAATAACAGATACTAATGCTATAGCATTTGCTGGAACTTGGGCAGAATTTAATTTAGAAAATATACTATATTTTGGTAAAGTCTTATCTGTAGCTAAAGTATATGCCACTCTTGAACCAGTTAGTAAAAAACCATTTAATGCTCCAAACACTGAAATTAATATACCTACAGATATTATTTTTCCACCCATTGAGCCAAATATAACTTCAGCAACTGCTGATGCAGGAGAAGCATAATTTGCTAATTCACTAGCTGGTAATACCCAAAGATATGCTAAGTTTATTATAAAGTAAACAGCCATAACAACTGATAATCCACCTATTATAGCTTTTGGAAGGTCTTTTCCAGGGTTCTTCATTTCTCCAGCTAAAGTACCAACATTCATCCATCCATCAAATGCAAATAATATAGCAATTAAAACTTGACCTAATACACTACCTAGACTTAATCCCTCACCAACCATAGGTGTAAGTATTGGATTATCTCCACCACCTTTAATAAATCCAACAATCATTATTAAAATAAGTGGTATTAATTTACATATTGTAGAAACTGTCTGTATAACTCCTCCAGTTTTTGAACCTAGCATATTAAGTCCTGCAACTATTACTATAATTCCAATTGCTATTGGAAGTAACAATGATGGACTACCAATTAGTGCTGATGCTTGTTCTCCAAATATAACACCCAATGCTGCCATCATCCCAGGATAAAATAATACAATTTGCATCCAACCAGTTAAAAAACCTAATTTTTCTCCATAAATTTCTTTTATATATACCATCATTCCACCAGTTTTTGGTATCGCAACTGATACCTCTGCAGCTGTAAGACCAGCTGTTATAGTTATAATTCCAGCTATTAACCACGCCAATATACCAAGACCTGGAGCTCCTCCAGTTAATGTATAAACTGCTTGTGGTTTAAAAAATACACCCGCTCCTATAACGGAACCAACAACAGTTGATAATGCTGCTGACACGCCAAGAGTCTTTTTTAGTTCATTACTTCCCATGTTCTTCCTCCTACTTACTCCTATTTAATTTTAATTTCATAGTTATATAAGCATACATTATGCCAATATTATAGAAAAGCAGTTTTATTATTTATTAAAATAAAATACCTCTATTCAACTTTTGTAATCTTTTACTTTTAATTCCAGTTTAAAAAATTTATAAAAATTAAAAATCCAAATGTAATAATATTTTTTAAAAGTAAATGTATTTTTTATATTGTATAATATACATTGTATATTTATAACATTAAAATACATCATAACTATTAAGTTGAAATCATTTTAAATTTTTTGCAATAAAATTTCACTATTTTTCAAAAACATTTTAACTTATTTCTGTAATTTTCTATTTTTAATGTCTTTTATATAATAGTATGATTTTTGCTTATTTTAGAGTCTATTTTATAGTAATAAATAATTTGACAATTTATTATAACCCAATTTAAACCAGAAATCAAAATTAATATTTTATTTTTTTGTTTAAAAGTGAAATATTAGTTTTAAAAACTCTTTTTATATGTTGAAATCTGAATATGTTTTTTTATAAAACCACTACTTTTATTCATATCTTTTAATATAAAAATTATTTTCATATTATTATTCTTAAATATAATTAGATAATTCTCTTTTTTCTAAAATAAATAATGTACTACAATTATTTTATTAACAAGTTATATATATAGTTAATTTTAGCAAGTAATTTAAATATTATTCTATAAATCGAAAATATAAAATAAAAAAATATACCACTTTTTATTAAAAACGGTATATTTTCTTACTACTCATCAATCTATTTTATTCTATTTTCTTCTTTTAAGTAATTCTTTTTTTATTTCATCAATTTCAACACCTTTTTCTATCATTAAAACCAATGTATGATACACTAAATCGCTAATTTCATAAATAAGTTCACTTTTGTCTGTATTCTTTGATGCTATAATTACTTCACTACTTTCTTCACCGACTTTTTTAAGAATTTTATCTATTCCTTTTTCAAAGAGATAATTAGTATAAGAACCTTCAACTGGATTATTTTTTCTTTCATTTATCAAATCATATAATTCTTTCAGTATATTTTTTTGTACTTCAAACTCCATTTTAGTAGTATCATCAAACAAATCTCTATAAAAACAAGAATAATTTCCTGTGTGACAAGCTACACCAGTTTGTTCAACAAAAAGCAATATAGTATCTACATCACAATCATAAGACATCTTAACAACTTTTTGAGTATTACCAGAGGTCTCACCTTTAACCCAAAGTTCTTGTCTACTTCTACTAAAATAGCAAGCTACTTTATCTTTTAGGGTTCTCTTTATAGCATCCTTACTCATATATGCTAACATCAGTACATCTTTACTCACTACCTCTTGAACAACAACAGGAACTAATCCTTTATCATCAAATTTTACACTTTTTATAAATTCTTCTACTTCATCACTGTATACATTGTTACATTTATTATCCATTTTTCTAATCTCCTTTTAAGTATTTAATTTATAATCTTACTTCTACACCCATGTTTTTTAAATATCTCTTTAAATCATTTATTTTTATCTCACCAAAATGAAAAACAGATGCTGCTAAAATTCCATCTACATCAGACTTCTTAACCGCCTCATAAAAATCTTCCATTTTTCCCGCACCCCCAGATGCTATGACAGGTACATTTACTAAAGAAGTTATCTTTGATAATAATTCTATATCGTATCCATTTTTCATTCCATCTTCATCTATACTATTTACAACAATTTCTCCTGCTCCAAGTTCTACACCTTTAACAGCCCATTCGATTGCATCCAGATTAGTCTTTTCTCTGCCACCTTTTACATATACACTCCATGAACCCTCTTTATTTTTCTTTGCATCTATTGATAAAACAACACATTGTGCTCCAAATTTTAATGAGGCTTCCCTTATTAATTTAGGATTTTTGACTGCTGATGAATTTATAGAAACTTTATCAGCACCTTTTCTTAGAATATCAGTAAAGTCTTCTAATTTATTTACTCCTCCACCGACACAAAATGGTATATTTATATTTTCTGCAACTTTTGTAACAAATTCTAAGGATGTTTTTCTCTCTTCATTTGATGCGGTTATATCATAGAATACAAGTTCATCTGCACCACAATCGCTATAAAATTTTCCAAGTACTTCTGGACTATCAACGTCTACTATATCTTTGAACTTTTTCCCTTTTACAACCCTTCCATTTCTTACATCTAGACAAGGTATTATTCTTCTAGTAAGCATAATTGTTGTGCCTCCTTAAAGTCTATCTTTTTATCATAAAGTGCCTTACCTATTATTGCACCATATAAGTTCATATCTTTTAGTCTTTTTACATCTTCTATAGAGGTTACTCCTCCAGAAGCAATAATATTTAATGACGTTTCCTTTGCTATTTTTTCATATATATCAAAATTTGGTCCTTGCAACATCCCATCTTTTGATATATCTGTATAAACAATAGTTTGTACCCCTATCTTTTCAAGTTGTTTACACAATGTTAAGGAGTCTACATTACTTACAACTTCCCAACCTCTAACTGCTACCTTTCCACCTTTAGCATCTATAGAAACTACTATTTTATCTTTATATTCATTGACCAACTCTTCAACCAAATTTAAATTTTCAATAGCTATACTACCTAATATCACTCTAGTAACACCAGCTTTTATTAAGCTTTGGACTTTCTCCTTATCTCTAACTCCACCACCAACTTGAATAGGTATATCTATATTGTTTGCTATATTCTCAATTGTCTTTGTATTTACATCAAATTCACTTCTAGCTCCATTTAAATCTACTATATGTATGTATTTCGCTCCTTCATTTTTCCATTTATATGCTACTTCCAATGGATTATCATAATATACATTTACTTTATCAAAATCTCCTTGAGTAAGTCTTACACATTTATTATCTTTTATATCTATTGCTGGAAATATTATCATTTTATCATCTCCCCATATGCTCTTAATATATTTAACCCCACTTCCCCACTTTTTTCCGGATGAAATTGTATACCATATACATTATCTTTTCTAACAATAGCAGGAATTTTCTTTTCATACTCTGAAAACGCAATTAGTTCCTCATTTGATGAATTTGCATAATATGAGTGAACAAAGTATACATAGTCATCTTCATTTATATATTTAAGTATATCATCATTTTTCTTATTAAATTTTAGATTATTCCATCCCATATGTGGCACTTTTAAACTTATATCCAGTTTATCAATACTTCCTTTTATAAGCCCTAAACCTTCATATTCTCCATACTCATAACTTTTTTCATAAAGTAATTGCATTCCTAAACATATACCTATCATAAATTTCCCTTTAGAAACATGTTCTTTTATTATTGGTATCAATCTCAGTTTATCTAAGGCATTTATAGAATCTCTAAAAGCTCCAACACCTGGAAGTATAAGTGAATCCGCCTGTTTTATTTCATTTATATCACTAGAAATTTTGGTTTCTATTCCAACTTTTCTGAAACCTCTAGATACAGAATCTATATTTCCAAGGCCATAATCTACTATTATATTCATTCTACAAAACCCCCTTTGAAGATGCTATCTCATTGGAAATTACTTCACTACCTTCTTTTAAAGCTCTTGCAAATGCTTTAAAAATACTTTCTATCTTATGATGGTCATTTTCTCCATATAAAAGATTAATATGTAGTGTTACTCTAGATTCATTTACAAAAGCTCTGAAAAATTCGTTAAAGCATTGAGTACTCATACTACCAATCATTTGAGTATCAAATTTAGCATTAAATACAAGATACGGTCTATTGCTTATATCTATTGCTACCATGGATAAAGATTCATCCATAGGTATATAGATATTAGAATATCTTCTTATTCCTTTTTTATCACCTAGAGCATTTTTAAATGCTTCACCTATAGCTATACCTATATCTTCCACACTATGGTGGTCATCTACATATGTATCTCCTTTACAAAGCACTTTTAAATCGAACTTGCCATGAAATGCCATTAAAGTAAGCATATGGTCTAAAAATCCTATTCCAGTATCTATTTCAGATTTACCAGAACCATCAACGTTTAGTTCTACTGAAATCTGTGTTTCAAGAGTATTTCTTTCTATCCTCCAAATTCTCATACCTATTTCTCCTTTTTCAAAATATCTCTTATAGCATCCATAAATATAGCATTTTCTTCTTTTTCACCAATTGTAACTCTATAATAATTTTCTAACTTCCCACCAAATTCTCTTATTAAAACGCCTCTATCAATAAGTTTTTGTGATAGATTTTCGATTTCAGAATAAAACAGTATAAAATTTGCTTGTGATTTATATGCCTTAATTCCTATGCCAATCATTTCTTTATATAAAACTTCTCTTTCTTCTTTTACTTCTTTTATATAGTCCTTTACTATATCTTTATTTCTAAGTGCTCTTGTAGCAACAAAATCTGACAATGAATTTAAATTATATGGAGGTCTTACCTTTTCAACAGAATCTATTAAACTATTATTAGATAACATGTATCCTGTTCTTATTCCAGCCAATCCAAATGCCTTTGATAAAGTTCTAAGAACTATTAGATTCTCATATTTGAAAACATCACTCAACATGCTTTCCTCTCCAAAATCCATATACGCTTCATCCAAAACTACTAAACTATCAGTTGAATCTAAAAGCTTTATTATATCTTCTCTCTTCAGTATTGTTCCAGTTGGATTATTAGGATTGCATACAATTACTATTTTAGGATTATTTTCCTTTACTTTTTCAATTACATTATCTATATTTATAACTAAATTTTCATCACTTTCAACACCTATAAATTTAGAGCCATTTATTTGACTATATATAGAATACATACTAAAACTCGGAGAAAAACTCAATATCACTTCATCCTTATCTACAAAAGTATGTATTATTAAATCAATTATTTCACTTGAGCCGTTTCCTACTAGAAGATTCTTCTTACTTACTCCAGAAATATTTATATAATCTATTATGGAATCTTTCAAATCACTATAAGAATCTTCTGGATATAAATTTAAATCTATATCACTATCTGAAATCTCTTTAATAAGATACTTAAACAACTTCTTACTTCCTTCGTTTGCATCAAGTTTTACTTTGCAGTTTACGTGATTTGGTTCATATCCCTTTAACTCTCTTATACTTTCTTTCTCTCTCAATTTAAACCCCTCCTTATAAATCTTAGTTTATTTTAGCTATCAAGTTCTTCAAATAAACGAATTATATTTTGAATTTGTTCATATTTAAATCTATAACTAGCTCTATTTGATATGATTCTAGCACTTATATCACATATATCTTCTAATATTTCAAGACCATTTGCTTTAAGTGTATTGCCAGTCTCAACTATGTCTACAATTACGTCTGATAATCCTACTATTGGAGCTAGTTCTACAGAACCATTTAATTTTATTATCTCAATTTTTTGACCCTTCTCTTTAAAATACTTTTTTGCTATATTTGGATACTTTGTTGCCACTTTTAGATATTCATCTTCTCTATATATGCTTTCTCCCTTTAATCCTGCTACAGAAAATTTACACTTACCAAAACCTAAATCATATATTTCATATACATCTGTCTCATTCTCTAAAATAGTATCTTTACCTGCTATACCAAGGTCAGCCACGCCCTTTTCAACATATGTAACTACATCTGATGGTTTGACATGTATATATATTATTTTATTTTCTTCATCTTTAAAGATTAGTTTTCTTGTATCTGTGTCTATACTATCTCCCAAACCCATCTTTTTAAATTTTTTAAATGATTCTCCTTCAATTCTTCCTTTTGCCAGTGCTATAGTCAAATACCCCAAAATAATCTCTCCTTTTCAATCTTATTTATATACGTACTTCATTAATTCATAAACACTTAATGTAAATCCAATAGCTGGGATTTCTTTTCCATACTCCTTAGTTAAAGAATCGTATCTTCCACCACTAAGAATCTCTTTATAGGAGTTTGGATAGTATCCTCTAAACATGATACCTTCATAGTAATCAAGCATTGTAATCATTGATAAATCAAATCTAGCCTTGTCTAAAAAGTTACATTCTTCAATTAAATTATTTACTTGCTTTAGCTCTTCAAGAGCTTGTTTCATCTTGTCATTGCAATAGAATTTTTTTGATTTCTCAATAACATTGTATAAATTTCCTTGTAAACTTAAAATATTTGATAATAATTCTTTTACTTCATCCTTAATTTGTAACTCTTCAATATATACTTTTAATTCATGAGTATTTTTTGTATATAACAAACTTTTAATTTGATTTTCACAATTCTTATTTAAATTTAATTCTTCTAACAAACCATGAATATACTTACTACTTCCAACCTCTAATATGAAATTATTGTTGTATTTATCAAGTATCTTAAGAGCTAACTTTACTACTTCTCTATCTGCTTCTACAGAAGATTCTCCTAGATACTCACAACCTATTTGTCTTATTTCTTTTATTCCAACTGTATTTTTATTTTTATATATTGACGAATTATAAAAAAGCTTAAGCTTTAAACCATCTTCCCATCTTGGCACAAGGCTTTTTATTATACTTGTAGTTATGTCAGCTCTAAGTACCATTACTTTTCCATTTACAACTTTTACCATAGATTCCTCTGGAATTTTATTATTTATAGTTGTAAATTCATCATATTCTTCAAATAATTGTGGTTCTATTTGAAAATATTCTTCGTCTAAAAAAAGTTTATCTATTTCCATTTTTAATTTATATCTTTTTTTAGAATAAATGACTTCATCTTCAATCCTCAAAAACTTCATATTCTCACCCTTTTCATTAAAATTACTATTACATTTGTAAATTTAAAACAATAAAAAGCCATATAGGCTTTATACCTATATGGCTATAATTTTTATCTTAAAATTACTTCCCATCATAGATACAAGACCAATTACACTAAAAACAGGGCTTGTGTCTATGAATTAATTTCATATTACAATCCCTTTAATCTATGATGATGGTGATGATTTAATTTTGTATTTAATTTTACTATATTTAATCTCACCATGATAATTTCCTCCCAAATAATTTTTATTAATATTCTAAATTTACAGTTTTTTGTTACTATTAATAATAATATATTTTTCAAAAATTGGCAATAGTTATTTAGAAAATTGAATAAAATGTTTTATATGTATATTTTGTTTATATAGTTAAAAATTTAATCTTCACCTAATTTGGAAATTTTATGTATAAAAAATGAAATTTCGGGAAAAATTGTAATAATTTAAAAAAACTTATTAAAATATAGTATAATAAGTATATCTTAATGTAAAGGGATGATTTTATGTATAAATATGATGACTATGTGAATTTAACAAATGATTTAGATTTACCTGTAGAAATTAGAAATAAATGTGTCAGAATTGTTAGTGTTTCAGAGAATTTAGAGGATATAATTATAGTACATAAATTCAAACTATATGTCGTAAATGAAAAGTACATTAAAGGAATTATGGAATAGACATTTTGAATGGACTATTTTTATCAAAATTTTATTATAAATAGAATTTAATATTTATAATAAGGAACTGTCTTATTATAGAAGATACAATCTATATAAGACAGTTCCATTTTATTCATTGTAGAATTTTAGTATCAATTAATCAAATCTTTTAAAACTATAAAACATACAATAAAACGGCTAAAAAGTGAAATAAAGAGCCTATCATAATAAAAATATGAAATATTTCATGGAATCCAAATTCAGGGCTTATATTAGGCTTTTTAATTATATAAATAATCGCACCTATAGAATAAGATACACCTTCCATAATTAATAGTCTAAGACAGTCCTTAGGAATTGAATTGAATGCATTTATATCAAAAACAATTGCCCAACCCATAAGTAAGTATATACTTGTAGACAACCATCTAGGTGCATCCATCCAAAAGATTTTTATTATTATTCCAATAAAAGCAACTGTCCATATTGCTGTAACAAATATTATGCCCTCTTTTTTTTCCATAAAATTCAGACAGATTGGTGTATAAGAACCAGCAATCAATACATAAATCATTGCATGGTCTACTTTTCTAAAAAATAATTCTTGTTCTGGTGTTCCCTTTAAAAAATGATAATACGAGCTTGCACTATATAGAGCAATTAATGAAAGTCCAAATATCGATACAGATACTATCATCAAAAGAGAAGTTTCCTGTAATGATACAGATTGAAAAACTAAAATTATAGTTGCTAAAAGAGATAAACAAGCTCCTATAAAATGAGTTAAACTGCTTATTGGGTCTCTACCCCTTAAAAAAAATTGATACATTTTATCCTCCTACAATTATGTATTTTAAAAATTACATTTAACAATATAGTTTCCATTACTATATTATATATTTAATTATACCACTTTATGTTATTTTTACAAGTCTTAATATTGTTTTGCTTTCTAATTTAGTGTATTATATATATTATGGAGGTAGCATATGATGAATAATGAACTTAATACTATAATACTAGAAACACTAAATAATGCAGATATAACTTCAAATGATATTCCTTCTATTGACTTATATATGGATCAAATTATTTCTCTAATTGACAATAAGCTTTCTGCCAATAAAAGATTTGAGAGTGACAAAATTCTTACTAAAACCATGATAAATAACTACAGCAAAGAGGGATTAATCAAACCTGTTAAGGGAAAAAAGTATACTAAAGAACAAATTTTACAAATGATAATCATTTATTCAATGAAAAATACACTTACAATACAAGAAATTAAAAGAATCTTACATGGTGTGTATGAAAAGGATGATTTCAATGAAGAAAACTTAGTCTCATGTTACGAAAATTTCATATTAATAAAAGAAAATCAAAGAAGGAATATACCAAGTTTTATAGAATCTAATTTTGAAAATGTGAGTATAAATCCGGAAAATAAAGATGATTTGTTAATAGCCTTACTAAGTCTGACTTCAATGGCTGACCAGTTAAAAAGTATTTCAGAAAAATTAGTAGACACATATTTTCCAGAGATTGCTAAAAAATAATTTTAATAAAGTAAGACTGAAAATAAATATTAAAATACAATGTTATTTAACTCAACTTTTATTGTATACAATATAATTTTCAGTCTAAATATCAATACTTTCTATTTTTAATTCTTTTAATAATTTCCATATTAAGGTTCTACAAATTTAATTTTATTCTATTTAAGTTTTGACAATGTGAACAATTTAAATTAACTTGGATTTGTTTGTACCCTATGAAAACGGCTTGTTTTAATGTACCAGTGCCATCATCTATCATAACTACATTGTCTTTTATCTCTACACAGAAATTATTTTCTTGATTACACCAATAACAATCATACTTTTCATTACTTTTTTCTTCTCGCATGATTCTCGCCTCCTTCAATATAAGTTTCTACATTAAAAGAGGTTTTTCCTTTATATTTTTAATAAAATATTATAACTAAAACTTCATATCATCTATTATACCATCTATTTTTTCAGATGCCTTTTCTATTGCACCTTGTCTTTCCTCTTCACTAGTTCCAGTTCCATCTACCAATAATTCATCAAATTTTTTAATTCCTATAAATTTCATAATACTTTCCACATAATTTAATCCTTTATTCATAACTGGTTTTAACACCCATGGTATGTGTCCACCCGAAGATTGTATATACACCATACTTCTATCAATATCATTTAAAATCCCTTGTGGTTTGTCATTCCCTTCAAATGATATAGTTTTTCCATCTTGAATTATACAGTCTATATATTCTTTAAGTGGTGCTGGAAAAGATAAGCTCCACATAGGTGCTGCTATTACGTATACACTTGCACTCACAAATTGGTCACAAAGATTTCTAATCTTTGTAAGCTCTTTTCTATCCTTATCATCCAGATTCTTAGAATCTTCTTCATTAACTATACTATTTCTCTTTTCAAAGTATTGATATTCAAGTCTTGGTATATGTTCTTTATAAAGGTCTATCTCTTCAACCTCGAAATCCTTGTTTTTTTCCATAAATTTATTTATAAATTTTCTTGCTACAGTTTTACTTGAAGATAAGTCTTCAGGTTTTGAATTTACATTTATATATAATAATTTTTTCTTCATAAGCTCACTCCTAATATTATTTTTATATTATTATTTCACAAATATACCCATTCTATTCTTTTGTTGAATTATAAAATAAATACAAAGATACATCTTAAATAATCTTAAAAATAAAATATAATTCGTATTAACTATAGAAAATATTAAAAATATAATAAAAAATGTAAATATCCCAACTTAAATAATTCTTACAATATTTGTTACAATAAAGCACACTAAATTAAATAATACTTAAAATCTATAATTTTAATAAAAATAGTATAGTGTAAAACACTATACCATTTCAGTTATTTAAATATTTTTTAATATTTTTTCTTCCATTTTGCGCTTCTGCCTCTTGCAACAACTTCTATCTTATCTTGTTTTCTTAGATTATTAAAAACTCTATTTATAGTAGGCTCTGGAATGTCAGGACACAAATCTCTTATATCTTCTTTTGTAAAGTATCCAAGAGTAGAATTTATTATTTTTTCTATTCTACTAGTTTTTGTCTGTCTCTTCTTATCAGATATGTTTAAACTATCATCCAACTTCTCATATGCAGTCAATATTGTCTCTAAAAAATACTCAATCCATGCATTCATATCTGCTTTTTCATTTCCTATGGAAGCTTTCAAATAATTTAGATTACTATAATATTCATATGAACTATCATCAAATATTTTTCCTAAACTGATATATCTTCCAACTTCATATCCATTTTTATTTAGTAACAATAGGATAAGTACTCTCGCCATTTTTATATTACCTTCTTTAAATGGATGTATCAATATGAAATCTAAAACAAATGCAGAAATTAATATTAATATATCAATTTCATCTTCCTCTATCAATGTATTATAAGCTTCACATATTTCTTCTACAGCTTTTTCGACCTTATTGACACTTAAATCTATACTTGTAAATTCATTAGATTTTAAATTGTGTTCAATAAAATCATTATCTGACTTATAACTTCCTCCTCTAGTAGATGAAAATTTATATAAGTATCCATGAAGTTCAAGAATTGTTTGTGAACTTATTGGAATACTTTCATAAGCGCTGTTAATAGTTTTTACTACATCTCTGTATTCAACAATACTCAATTCCTCTCTACTTCTAGGTGTAACTTCATTACTTATTAATTTTTCTAAATTAAAATTATTACTATCTCTTTGATTTCCAATGTATGTAGATTCTGAACAATCTACTAAGGATTTTTTTTCTAAGCTTTCTAAAATTTCTTTTGGTTGCTTTTTGTAAAGCAGTTGTCTACCCTTGTATTCATTTATCTTAGACAACATTTTAGCTACATTCATGTTTACATACATATTTTTTAATTTGCTTTTTTTTGTAAATTCCATAAAATCACTCCATAATTAGAATTTCTCTTATCCTTGACAGCGGTTTTATTTTATCATATAATCATAGTTTTTGCAATTTTTTGCTCAATTATCTGAAATTATATTTTCTATTCAGTTGTTATCTCATTTAATCTTTCACTATTATTTAATTTCTTACTTTTAGGAGTATATCTTTTTAACTCTCTAAATACAACTATACCTGTAATTACTGTAGCTATAAAGTCAGATACTGGTTGAGCTGTCCATACACCCTGTAAACCTAAGAATGTAGGGAGAATTAATACTGCTGGTATCAATAAAATTACTTGTCTTAAAAGACTCAATAACATAGCCATTTTGGCTTTTCCTATAGATTGTATAAAGTTTGTTCCTGTAACTGATAATCCTACAATTGGCAACATAAGTAAGTATATTCTTAACCCATTAACAGATATATTCATAAGCTCAGGGTCTTTATTAAATATACCTATGATAGCTTCTGGGAAAAGCATAATTACTACCATACCCATACACAAAATTATAGTAGCTACTACTAATGAACCTAAATAGGCTTTTTTAACTCTATCATATTTTTCAGCTCCATAATTGAAACCTATAATAGGTTGCGCTCCTTGATTTATTCCAAAAATAGGCATTAAAAATACCATTGCGATAGAAGAAATAGTAGCCATAGCCCCTATAGCTAAATCTCCACCATGAGTTTTAAGTGCAATATTTGATATTACTTGGACTAAACTTGCTGCAAGCTGCATCGCAAATGGCGACATACCTATTGCAAACACTGCCTTTACTAACTTTTTTTCTAATTTTAAATTAGATTTGCTGAATCTTAAGTTTGATTTCCCACTTATATAATATCCTATAGTTAAAACAGCTGTAAGAGCTTGAGAAGTTACTGTAGCAACAGCAGCTCCTTGTATTCCCATATTGAATCCAAATATTAATATCCAGTCTAAAACTATATTAGTTAAACATCCTACTATCATTATTCCTGCTGAAATTTTAGGACTACCATCAGCTCTTATTGAGTGGTTTAAAGAAAAGGAAAGAAGATTTACTATTGTACCTAATAATATAATATTTATATATGATTTTGCATATATTAAAGTATTTTCACTTGCTCCAAACAATGTAAGTATTTTATTTGCAAATAATATTCCAAGTATCATTATGATAATTCCTGTTACTACAGATAATGTCATTGCATTTCCTATAAGTTTTCTTGCCTCTTCTACTTTACCTTGCCCAAGCTTTATTGATATGGTAGTAGTAGTCCCTATCCCTATCAACATACCAAATGCAAGTATTATTGTCATTATTGGCATTGTAACACCAAGACCTGTTATTGCAAGTGGACCAACTCCTGGTATATTTCCAATAAAAATTCTATCTACTACATTATATAAACTATTTACCAGCATACCTATTATAGCTGGTATAGAATATTTCAGTAGTAATTTACTGATTCGTTCTGTTCCTAATAATTGTTGATTTTCCATCAAGTTTCCTCCTTCTTCTAATATTCAATTTTCCACATATTACAAGGGAGGTGCAAATGCCCTCCCTTAATATTAACTACTTTTTAAATATTAATTTTATATATCTATTATATACCACTTTAATCAAAAAACCAAACTTTTCTAGTATAAAATTTTTTTAACAGATAAAAATAAAGTGAATATATAATTGATATCACTAGTAATATACCCTGATTTTCTAAGTTAAAACTATTATTTAATACCTTATTTAAAAATAATAAAGAAATTACGCTATTTATAATTGCTATAAGATATGGTATAAAAAATAATGTACCTATCTCTATACTAACAATCTTATTCATATTTTTAAAAGATAGACCTATTTTTGATAGTTTTTTATACTTAACATTATCTTCTAACTCATCTGTATATAATCTGAAGTATAAAAAACTAAAAACTCCCACAAATAGTATCACACCTATAAAAATGCCCATAAATTGGAGAATTTTGCTTTGTTGTAACTCTACTAAATACATATCTGGTAACGTTAAAAAATATGACCTATTATATTCTCTATCTAAATTAAAATGTTTTTCTTTTAACTTTTCAGTTATATTTGCACTGCTTTGCCAGTTTTTATAATCAAATCCATGAAAATTCAATTTTGAAAATTCCCCTTTTATGTCATCATATAAATCGTTATTTATAACTATAATTTTACTGAACATTCCTGTAGGAAAAATTATTTTATTTGTTGATTTTTTTATTTCTATATTCACATTTTTTACATTATAATTTTTTAATTGTTTTAAAGAATTTATATGCTCTTTCGAATTGCTACTAGGAATTATAACACCTTCATACTTTTCTAACTTTGAACTAATTTTATCTAGTCCCAATTCCTTTGATAATTTGTTATAATTCTTTACACTTAGTAAGACTTCCCTATTATATTTAAGAACAGGAAAACTTAACTCCTTATAATCATATCCTTTGATTGTATTTCTAATTTGTTGTAATTCTTCATATTCTTTTTCATTATTATGTTCTGAAAAATATGAGTAAACCATTGGAAAATTATTTTTAGAAGATTCTCCTTGAGAACTTACAAGTGTTGAGGTTGTTGTAAATGCTACTAAAGTAGCTGATAAAAGTATTGTTATTAAAAATAACAATCGTGTATTATCCTTTAGTTTATACATCAAGTTACTTATAAGTAACATATTTACTTTGTTTTTATAAAACTTTTCTTTATTTTTCAAATACTTTAATATCAAAATAGTAAATTGAGAAAAAAATAAAAATATTCCCAAAGTAATTAATAGTGTTGTTGTATATATACCTCCATTTATCTTCAACTCATTGCCAAATAGTATTATAACATATCCTAATATAAGACATACTACACCAGTTATTCCAAATAACTTTGAAGTCTTTATATCTTTTTTAGGCTTTCTTGTACCTACCAAAAGCTCTAAAATACTGTTTTTATTTAATAATTTTAAGCTCATTGGTCCTGTTATTAAAAATAAAATCATAAAAGATATAACAGTCATTAGTATTGCTTTTATTGGAAAATAAGACTCCGTTAAGTTCATATAAAATAACTTACTTAAATACAATAAAAACAATTTTGAAATTGATAAGCCCAGTAATATACCTAATATTATTGCTAAAAAACCTATTATCAAATTTTCAATCAATATCAACCTTTTCAGTTGTCTGTTGCTCATTCCAATTATCATCAATACTCCAAAATCTTTTAATCTATATTTTAAGAAATTGCCTAAAGAATACAATATAAAAAGTAGACTAAATCCTAGTATTATTAATTCTGAAGTCATAAGAGCCATAAATGCAGTAGAACCACTTTGAATTCCAGAGTTTGTTATAATTGGGTGGAACATAGATACTGCAAAGACAAAAAATATCATTATAGAAAAAACCGAACTTAAAAAATATGCTAAGTATGCCCTAAAATTTCTAACTATATTATTATAAGCAAATCTTCTAAAATTCACTATCTTACACCTCCTATTTGAGACAATACAGATAATATTTCAGAATAGAAAGAATTTTTGCTTTCAGATTTTTTTATTTCTGTATATATACAACCATCCTTTATAAAAATAACTCTATCTGAATAACTTGCACTATATGCCTCATGAGTTACCATAAGTGTTGTTACATTTTGTTCTTTGTTTACCTTAGTAAATAACTTCAAAACATCATCAGTAGATTTTGAGTCAAGATTTCCAGTTGGTTCATCTGCAAGAAGTATGGAAGGTTTATTTATAATGGCTCTAGCAATAGCACACCTTTGTGCCTGCCCTCCTGAAATTTCATAAGTTCTTCTATCTAAAAGTTTATCAATTCCTAAAAATTTAGATATACTTCTAGTTTGTATATTCATCTCTTTAACACTTGCGCCATCTAGTGTAAGTGGCAACATAATATTTTCGCCAACAGTTAAAGTGTCAATCAAATTAAAATCCTGAAATACAAAACCAAGTTGCTTCCTTCTAAATTCAGCAAGTTTTTCTCCTTCTAATTTACTTATATCATATCCATCCAATATAACTTTACCCTCGCTCTGTTTGTCAACTGTAGATATTATATTTAAAAGAGTAGATTTACCACTTCCAGATGGCCCCATAACAGACACAAACTCTCCTTTTTCTATATTTAGATTGACCTTATCTAATGCTTTAAATGGAACTTTTCCACAATATGTTTTTGATATATTTCTAATACTTAATATGTTCATTTTATATTCTCCATAATTTTTTTATTTTTATTACAATACTATAATATCGTGAACATACTGCTTTAACCATAAAAATACCCTAACAATTAGCTTACATATTTGTAAGTCAATTGTTAGGGTATTCTATAATCCAATAATTAATTGTCATCAGTTAAATTTAAAGTTTAAATTATTTTCAAATTCATCTAATACCATAGGTTTAGCAAATAAATATCCTTGAGCCTTATCACAACCTATTTCTTTTAAAAACTCTACTTGCTCATAAGTTTCTACTCCTTCACAGATTACTTTAATATTAATCGCCTTTGCCATCTCCACTATTTTAGAAATAATAATTTTTCCACGTTTTGTATCTGTTGTTTCAATTAAAAACACTCTATCTAATTTTAAAACATCGAAAGGAAGGTCTTTTAATAGATTTAAAGATGAATATCCTGAACCAAAGTCATCCATTGATATAAGAAATCCTATTTCTTTAATCTTCTTCATTATATTAATCAATATATTTAAGTTATCAAACACAATACTTTCTGTTAGTTCAAGTTCGATAAACTCAGGAGATATATCGTATTTATTTATCAGATCAGTTATATTTTCTATAAAATTATTCCTATATAAATGAACTCTAGACATATTCACAGAAATTGGTACAGGAGTATACCCTTTATTTATCCACTTATTTAAGGTCTTGCATACTTCTTCAAATACGAACATATCAATATTTACAATGAAACCATTCTTTTCAAATAAAGGTATAAAATCTATAGGTGAAATAAATCCCATTTCTGGACTATTCCATCTTATCAAGGCTTCTGCTCCTTCAATTTCATTTCCATCATTTAGACTATACTTAGGCTGATAGTACACTATAAATTCACCTTTTTCTAGAGCTTTATTCATATTATCTTCCAATCGTTTTTCCTTATACAATCGATTTCTTGTCTCTTCATTAAAAAATGAATATGAATGTTCATATTTGTCCTTTTTAGTTTTTGCTGCAATATTTGCTCTATCAATTAATAAGTCAATCTTTTGAATATCATCTTTTTTAGTAATCTTATATATTCCACTCGATATAACAATTTTATATTTAGACGAATTAATAGTGCTTAAATTGCAAATTTCATTATTTATTTTAGACAATCTATCTAAAAGTTCATCTTCAGTACTACAAGAAATCAATAATATAAAATGGTCATTATCCATCCTAGCACAAATTTCATATTTACTTATATTATTATTTAAAACATGTGCAATATGCATTAATATCTCATTTCCCTCAGCATAGCCAAACATCTCATTTATGTATTTAAACTTATTAACATCTAATTGTACTAAGTAAAAATCATCCTGATAATAATTCTTTAAAATATACATAGAATCTTTTCTAAACTTTTCTTTGTTTTTTATTCCACTTAAAGAATCATAATATGCCAATTTTTTAAGTTGCTCTATTAACTTAGCATTACTTAATTTCCACAATATCATAAATATTACTATATAGAAATACAATTTGATTATAAAATTAATTATTAGACTTTTAAAGTACTTAAATATATTACATTTTGATACTAAAGTCCAATTAGTTCCCTTAATGTTTGCATATCTTACATCATATAATCTCCAATTATACCAAGATAAAAAATTACTTTGATGCTTTTCATCTATATTTTTTAAGATTTTATTTTTAGTAGTTCCTAAAATGTTTCCTTCTAAAGTAAACATTTTTCTTTTATCATTTACATACTTTTTATTTGGATGAGAAATAATGGTATAATCTTTATCTATCATTAGAAATTTAATAGAACCATCAAAGTTACTTCTATTTATTATCTTATTTACATCTTGAAAGTAAAAAGAAGCAAAAATGGTTCCAATCACCTCATTATTTTTTATAATAGGCACATATATAATAAATACTTTATCACCTGTCACATTACTAATCTCAATATCTGATACTACTACCTGCTTTGTTTTAATTGCTTTCTCAAAACTAGGCTTATCTTTTATTGAGCCAACTTTTTCCCTATATGTACTTGAAGTGTTTCCTTTTTTATCTGTTATACCAATCATAAAAAGATTGTATTCTTTTTGATATGGTCTTAATAATTTTCCTTTTTCAATTAAAGATGTTTCACTAGTAGAAAATCTCTCCTCTTGACTAAGAGCTTTTAATAAAGATGTGTTTACTTTTAAATAGTCTTCAAGTTCTCTTTTTGATGCCACAGTCATATTTCTAGAAGTAACTTCTATAGAATTACTTGCATATATGATTGTGCTTGTAAGGTCAATCAATACTAACAGCATCAGTAAAATTAATATATGCTTAAAAACTAGACCATCAAATACTTTTTCTTTTCTTTTCATATTAAAATACCATCAATTGTACACCTTGTTTTTTTGTTATCTAATATTAGATTTGACAAATATGATTTTATTGGCAACATATTATTCCCTCCTTACAAAACCTTTATTGTATACTATTTTATCACAATTAGACAGAATTATGTTACCTAGCATCGAATATTAAAACAATAACCCATTATTACATAATCTAAAAAAAACCAAGCCAGAAATTATGTTCTAGCTTGGTCTTTTTAATTTACAGATTAAGCATTAACTTTTGCTTTTAAGTATTCATCTATTGAAGCTGCTGCTGTTTTACCAGCACCCATTGCAGATATTACTGTTGCCGCTCCAGTAACAGCATCTCCACCTGCAAACACTCCTTCTTTAGAAGTCTGACCATTTTCATCTGTTATTAGACATCTCTTCTTATTTATATCAAGACTCTTTGTTGTAGAAGATATTAATGGATTTGGGCTTGTTCCAAGTGACATTATAACTGTGTCTACATCAAGTACAAATTCAGAACCTTCTATTTCTATAGGTCTTCTTCTTCCAGAATCATCTGGCTCTCCTAATTCCATTCTTATACAAACCATACCTTTAACATATCCATTTTCATCAACTAAAATCTCTTTAGGATTTGTTAATGTATTAAATATAATACCTTCTTCTTTTGCATGGTGAACTTCTTCAGCTCTTGCTGGAAGCTCTTTTTCACTTCTTCTATAAACTATATATGATTCTGAACCTAATCTTAGTGCAGTTCTAGCAGCATCCATAGCAACATTTCCGCCACCAACTACAGCAACTTTTTTACCAGAACTAATAGGTGTATCATAGTCATCTCTATAAGCTTTCATTAAGTTTACTCTAGTTAAAAACTCATTTGCAGAAAATACTCCATTTGCATTTTCTCCTGGTATATTCATAAACATTGGAAGACCAGCTCCTGAGCCTATGAATATAGCTTCAAATCCCTCATCTTCTATAAGTTCATCTACTGTAATTGTTTTACCAACAATTACATTAGTTTCTATTTTTACACCTAATTTTCTTATATTATCTATTTCAGGTTGAACAACAGCTTGTTTTGGAAGTCTAAACTCAGGTATTCCATAAGTTAAAACTCCTCCTGGCTCATGCATTGCTTCAAAAATTGTTACATCATAACCTTTTTTAGCTAAATCACCAGCACAAGCTAGACCTGCTGGACCACTTCCTATTACTGCTACCTTTTGATTTTTCTTAGGCTCTGTATCAGATAAATTTATATCATTTTCTTTTGACCAATCTGCTACAAATCTTTCTAGTTTACCTATTGATACAGCATCTGATTTTATTCCAAGTATACATACACCTTCGCATTGACTTTCTTGTGGGCATACTCTACCACAAACAGCTGGTAATGAACTGCTCTTAGCTATTACCTTAGCAGCACCTTCTATATCATCTTCTTTAATTTTTGTTATAAATCCTGGAATATCAATTCCTACTGGACATCCACCTACACATTTTGGTTTTTTACAAGCTAGACATCTATTAGCTTCTGCCATAGCCTCTTCTTTATTATATCCTAAACAAACTTCATCAAAATTTGTTGCTCTCACAGCAGGTTCTTGTTCTCTGACTGGTACTTTTACTTTTTTAGCATCCATTATTTGTTACCTCCACATCCACAATTACTATGATGATGACTATCGCCTTCTTCAAGTTTTAGCATAGCTCTTCCCTCTTGAGTCTTATACATAGATTGTCTTCTCATTGCTTGGTCAAAATCAACTAAATGTCCATCAAATTCTGGACCATCTACACAGGCAAACTTAGTCTCATTTCCAACACTAACCCTACAACCACCACACATACCTGTTCCATCAATCATTATTGTATTTAAACTTACTATAGTAGGTATGTTTAGCTCTTTAGTTAATTGGCACATAAATTTCATCATTATCATTGGTCCAATTACTATTGCTTGGTCGTATTTTTTTCCTTGATTATCAACTAAATCTTTTAATAGGTCTGTAACTCTTCCATTAAATCCATATGTTCCATCATCTGTTGATACGTATACATTTTTAGCTACTTTTTTCATATCATCTTCTAATATAATTAATTCTTTAGTTCTTGCACCAATTATTACATCTACATCTAATCCATGCTCTTTAAACCATTTAACTTGTGGATACACTGGAGCAGAACCAACTCCACCAGCTACAAATAATATTTTTTTATTTTTTAATTCTTCTATATCTTCATGTATAAATTCACTTGCTTGTCCTAGTGGACCTACAAAGTCCATTACAAAATCGTTTTCTTCAAACATTGCTAACTTTTTAGTTGAAGCACCAACTGTTTGGAATACAATAGTTACTGTCCCTTTTTCTCTATCATAGTCAGCTATTGTAAGAGGAATTCTTTCTCCCTTTTCGTCATTTTTAATTATTATAAATTGACCGGGTTGAGAAGATTTTGCAACTCTAGGTGCCTCTATTTCCATTAAATAAATACTATCTGTTAATTGTCTCTTACTAACTATTTTATTACTCATCTCGCCATTCTCCATTCTAACAAATATATTTTTCTCACTTTAAATTTAATTAAAAACATAAACACACAAAACTATAACTTTTTATAATATAATATTAGTTCTTCATTAATTGTTTTGTATTGGACATCCCCCCTGTAAAGTAATTATAACTGCCCAAATTACAAATGGTTGATATTAACAAATTTCTTTTGACTACCAATAAATGTTAAGTCCTATATCATATGTCTGATTTGTTATAGATTTAACCTAATACACACTTAAAGTATACTATATTATGCCAAATTTGTAACAAAAATTTTATAAATACATAATAAAATTTTTTTATTCAATTATTTATTTAATAAGTTAACTTAGGTTTTCATAATAACACTAATTTCTTTAAAAACTAAGCGTGTACAAGACTTTAATCTATTGCAATATCAGCTTTCATATTGTATAAAATATACTCTTATTTTATTATATATCTAAAATTTTCAATATTCATTAATTATTTGAATTTTTATATAAAATTTTTACAATTTCTAAAGATTTATTTACTTATGTAATAAATTATAATAATATTAGTTTATAAAGTTAATAATCAATATGAATTAAAATAAAAATAATATAAACATAGGAGGTACGTTCTTTGAAAAACATTATTTCTGCAAAAGAACTTATATCAAAACTAGAACAAAATGATAATCTAGTCATTATAGATTGTAGATTTGACCTTATCAATAGAACTTATGGCATTGATTCTTATAAAAAAGGGCACATAAAAGGCAGTTTCATCTTAGATATAGACAAGGATTTATCATCTCCTGCAAAAGAACATGGTGGCAAAAATCCTTTACAAGACCCTTTAATATTAAAAGAAAAATTAGAAAAAATGGGTGTTGATAATGACACTACGATTGTAACTTATGATGATGGAGATTTAAATGGAGCTTGTAGATTATTTTTCCAATTAAAACACTTAGGTCTTAATAATGTCTATGTACTAGATGGAGGAATAACATCTTTTGTGAAGGAAGGTGGAGAATTAGAAGAGAAAGTAAATATCCCAAATTGTACAGGTAAGGAAATCAAACTAAATATAAATGATGATTTGGTTGTACCAATGGAATATGTTAAATCTAAATTATACAAAGAAGATACTGTAATCATAGACTGTCGTGCCAATGAAAGATACCAAGGTTTAATTGAACCTGCTTACTCAAAAGCTGGTCATATACCAAGTGCAAAAAATTATTTTTGTAAGGATTTGATAAAAAATGATTTTAAAAATGGCTCACTTAAAGACATAAAATTTTTAAAAGATTTCTTTAAAGATTTAAATAATTATGATGAAGTAATTTTATCTTGTGGGTCAGGTATATCTGCTTGTGTCAACAGTCTTGCCCTTAGAGAACTTGATATACCTCATAAGATTTATATTGGTAGTTTTAGTGACTGGATTAGTTATGACGACAATGAAATTAAAACTGGTCAAGAATAAAATTAATAATATATAGAATTAATATATATTATTTTAATTTTTACAAAGGCGTTAGTCATTGCAGACTTTCGCCTTTAATTATTATTTCATACACTCTTTAAATTCATTGTATATATTTCTAGTTGATAAGATTAATAAACTGCGACATGTCCATCACATCTTGATTCTGTCGCACAAATATAACTTTCTTGTTCCGTTTTGAATATTATTTGACCTCGTCCCATATCGACAGTATCATGAATTACTTTTATTTCATGTCCTTTTTCAATTAATGAATCTATTACATGCTTTGGCATCTCTGGTTCAACTTCTATTTCCTTGCCTTTTATCCACTGCCATCTTGGAGCATCTAGTGCCTCTTGTGGATTTAATCCAAAATCTATCATATTTGTTAATACTTGAATATGTCCTTGTGGTTGCATAAAAGCTCCCATAACACCAAATGGCCCTATCGCTTTATCTCCTTTACCTAAAAATCCAGGTATTATAGTATGATAAGGTTTTTTAAATGGTTTTACTATGTTATAGTGTTCAGGGTCTAAATTAAAATTATTACCTCTACTATGTAAAGCAATTCCAGTATTTGGTATAACAATTCCAGAACCAAAGTTTATATAATTACTCTGTATATATGAAACCATATTTCCATCCTTGTCTGCAGTACAAAGATATACTGTACCACCACAATATGGCTCTCCAGCACTTGGATACATAGCCTTTTTATTATCAACCAATAAACTTCTTTTTTTTGCATACTCTTGGTTTAGTAACTCCTGAATTTTTACCTTCATATGTTCTATATCAGTTACATAAGTTTTAGAATCTGCAAAAGCTAATTTTAAACTCTCTATAATTTTATGTATATCTTCTACATTTTCTATATTTCCTTCTATATCCAGCTCTTTTAATATATTAAGTGCCATTAAAACTGTTATTCCATGTCCATTTGGTGGTATTTCAAATATTTTATACCCTTTGTATTCTGTACTTATAGGCTCTACCCATGTTGGATAAAAACGCTCTAAATCACTCTTTCTTATAGCTCCATCAAACTTTCTAGAATATTCATCTATTTTATCAGCAAGTCTTCCTCTATAAAAACTTTCAGCTTGAGTATTTGCTATTTCTTCTAATGTATTTGCCTGTTCTTCACATATAAATATATCTCCAGCTTCTGGAGCTTTCCCATCTTTAGAAAATGTATCAAACCATGGTTTGAACTCTTCTCCAATAAACTCTTTTTCATATAGTTCATATGATTTTTTCCATACTTTAGCTACATTAGGAGATACTACATAACCATCTCTTGCATAGTTTATTGCTGGAGACAAACATTCAATTAAACTAAGTTTACCATATTTTTTATTTAGTTCTGACCAAGCTGCAGGTATTCCAGGTACAGTTACTGCTCCAAACCCATACTTTGGCATTTCTTTCATATTATTATAATTTTTTAATTCCATCTTTTCTGGAGCAAAACCACTAGAGTTTAAACCATACAAGCGTTTTTCTTCCTCTATCCAAACAAGAGCATATGCATCTCCTCCAATCCCATTGCTTGTAGGTTCTACTACTGCTAATGTTGCAGCTGTTGCAACTGCTGCATCAACAGCATTTCCACCTTTTTTTAGTATTTCAAGCCCAGATTGAGATGCTAGCGGTGTTGATGTTGCAACTGCTCCATTTTTAGCATACATGACATTTCTTATTGATGAATATTTATGTTGGTAAGCATTAAACTTCATAAATTTCAGCTCCTCGCCATTTTTTATTTGATATTTTGCTTAAATTTATTATATAACATCAAGTAATATAACTGATACAAAATATGTACTTTTTCAAAGGTTAATTTCATCATTATAGTACATCCTAATCTTGATTCTAATATTTTATATCTTACTTGACTTAAATAAGTTATTTTACTAAAATTTGAATTTTTTAATAAAAAATAAGTTATTATTTATTCCATTATCATATTTTGAGCATATTTTAAGGTTAAAAAATAATATACAAAGTATCCTATATAGTAAATTACTAGAGTTATAATAATTGGAGTAAGTAATGACCTTGGTATAAACTTTTGTACAATTGACATAGCAAATAAATTATGAATTGTACCTACTACTAGTGGTAATAAAAATACAACCTTTAACTGTTTTGATATTATTTTCTCAATATCCCTGTTATTTGCTCCAAGTTTTGTTAGCATAATATATCGATTTTTATCATCATATATATTTGATAGTTGCTTAAACAATATTATACTACCTGTGCATAAAAGAAATACTACAGATAAAAACATCCCTATAAATAGCATAAGACCACTTAGTTTTATCAGGTTATTATAGCTTTCAGCACTTGATGTAAAGTTAAAAGGGTAAGTAAATTGCATATTTTCATTCACTGTATTTTTCAATTTTAAAGTTAAATCAAGTTCTTTTTTTTCATTTTCTATGTCAATTAATCTTATTAATCTGGAATTTCCTTTTGATTTTAATTGATTAAATACTCCGTCTTTTACTACAATTAAATCAAGTGTGGCTTGTGAATTTATTTCTGGTTCTAAGATGATTTTTTGTACTGTAAGCAAATTTGTATCATGCTCATTTTTATCTTTAAGATGTATGTTTATTTTTTTAATGTCAAAATCTTTAAAAAGTATTTTCTTATATGAATCAGAAACATAATACACATATTCCTTTGAAGTTAATTCTTCATAAGTATTATTCTGATACTGTCTTAATTTTTTAAAATCACTTTCCCTAATAAAATCTACATCAGTTCTATCTTCTTTGTAACTATTTCCATTTTTATAATTCATTTCAAGATTTACATCTCTTTTTATAAGTTCTATTGTCTTGTCAAAGATTATCTTATTATCTTTTTTATATTTATATAATAATTTGTCAATTTCATTATTTACATGAGGATTTTCTGCATTTATAGTATAACTGTATCTGTAATTTTCATTTATATTCCTATCTATATCGTAATAAAGTGATATGGTAAATCCTAGCATAGTTACACTTGTGGCTATTAATATTGCTATTGAAGCCAATACACTACTATTACTCTTTAATTTAAATCCAAGTTCAGAAAAGGCAATTAAATTTCTTCCCTTATAATAAAAACTTTTTTTCTTCTTAATAGTATCAATAATCATATACATCACTGATGAGAAGAATAAAAAAGTTCCAGGTATTATTGTAATTAATATAAAAACTGAAAGCATAATATTTTCAGCAATAAAATAACTAATTGACATTAAATAAGAGATAGTTATTAGTAAAACTCCAAGTATACCTTTTAACTTTATAAATTTTTTAACTCTATACTTTTCTGGTGATTTATTAAATAACTCTACAATCCTCTTATTTCTGATAACTATGGTATTTCTTACTCCAATAACTACGAATATTATTAAAAATACAGCTAGTGTTTGAACTAAGGCCTTTATACTTAAATTCATCTTTACTACTATCATTTCGTTCATTAATTTTACAAGTATCATAGTCATGAGCTTTGAAAATAACAATCCTAAAAATATACCTATTAATATTGCAAGTGTACCCATCAAAAAAGTTTCATATAAAAATATTTTCCCTATTTGACTTTTCCTCATTCCAAGTAAACTATAGGTACCTACCTCTCGTCTACGTCTATTAAAGAAAAATGAGTTTGAATAATATATAAATAAAAAAACAAATACCACTATTACAATTGAACTTGTGTTAATACTCATCCTCGTTTTCTCCCCAAGTGAGTTTAAAGCTTCGTTATACTCTATAGATTTAAAGCTAAAAAATACAAATACACTAAATACAATTGAAATAAAGTACAGTAAATAATTAAAAAAACTATTTTTTACATTTTGCATGGCAATTCTAAATAAACTCATTTTTATTAACTCCTCCAATTAAGGAAACTGTATTTACTATTTTATTATAGAATTCTCTATTGCTTTCACCTTTTACAATTTCTGTAAATATTATTCCATCTTTTATAAAGAGTATCCTATTACAAAAACTTGCACTTATAGCATCATGAGTTACCATTAATATCGTTCTATTATTATCTTTATTTAACTTTAATAGACAATTCAACAAATTTCTTGCAGATTTAGAATCTAATGCTCCTGTAGGTTCATCTGCAAGTATTAGTGATGGTTTTGTTGCTATTGCTCTACAGACAGCTCCTCTTTGTTTTTCTCCTCCTGAAACTTCGCTAGGATATTTATCTAATATTGATTCTATATTTAATTCTCTTGAAATTTCTTTTATTCTATTTTCTATTACTGATACTCTTTCATTCTTTAAAGAAAGAGGTAACATTATATTTTCTTTTATTGTAAGTGTATCCAAAAGATTAGAGTCTTGGAACACAAATCCAAGATTATCACGTCTAAAATCTGCCAATTCATTTTGCTTCATTTTGATAGTATTCTTTCCATTTATATAAATATCTCCTGATGAAGGTAAATCTATTGTGGAAATAATATTTAAAAGAGTTGATTTGCCAGCACCAGACGAACCCATAATACCAACAAATTCTCCTTTATAAATCTTGAAATTTATTCCTCTTAGAGCCTCATGCTTTGAACCTCTTATTCCATACTCCTTTTTTATATTTTCAACAGATAATATTTCTTCCATAGTCAATAATCACCTCTTAGCACAATTAGTTATTTATTAATTCTCACAAATATATTATATATATTAAAATAGCTTTTAAACATTTAATTACATTAATTTAAAGTTACATTTTCGTAAGTATTCATTATATTTCTTCATTTTTATTGTAATTATGTTTAAAATATAATTTATAAAGCAAAATTATATTTATATTAATATAATTATTTTAAACAATAAGGTAGAAATATTTTAATTTATCAAGTAGAATATAGTTATGTTAATATAACTATTTTGAATTAGGAGGTAAGAATGTTTAAAATAATGGTAATTGAAGATGATGTTTCATTAAAGAATATCATAGCAGAATGTCTTTCTAAATGGGGACATGATGTGCATCAAATAGAAAATCTTGAAAATATAATAGAAGAGTTTAGAAACTATAAGCCACAATTAGTTTTATTGGATATAAACCTTCCATTTTATGACGGTTTTCATTGGTGTAATGAAATAAGAAAAATTTCAAAAGTCCCTATAATTTTTATTTCTTCAAGAAATTCTAATATGGATGTAATAATGGGTGTGAATATAGGTGCAGATGATTATATACAAAAACCATTTTATATAGATGTCTTAATAGCTAAAGTTAATGCCCTTTTAAGAAGAACTTATAATTTTGTTGAGAACAATTCAAATCAGATTGTTCACAATGGTATTACTTTAGATTTATCAACTGCAACCATAAGCTATGAAGACAATACTATTGAACTAACAAAAAATGAAATTAAAATTCTTCATGAACTTATGAAATACAAAGGTCAGATAGTCAGTAGAAACAAACTCATGAAAAAATTATGGGATAGTGATTGGTTTGTAGATGATAATACATTAACTGTCAATATAAATAGAATTCGATCAAAATTAAATGAAATCGGTATAGAAGATTTTATAGAGACAAAAAGAGGATTGGGTTATATAATCAGTTAAAACAACTCTAAGTAGGTGAATTTATGAGCTTTAAAGATTTTCTTAAAGATAAACTTGGATTTTTAGTGTACAATTTTACTTTCTTAATTTTTACAATAGCAGTTATTATATTTTCTCCCATAGATGTTTTTCTAATTGATACTATTTTGTATATATTAATTGTAAATGTTGTGTTTTTATTTTTATATCTACTCATTAGCTACATTAAGAAGAATAAATTTTTAGATAACATAAACAATGACACATTCAAAATTAATATGAATGATATAAAGTTAGTTAAATGTAAAAAAGAAGAAAAAATATACCTGGACATCATTAAAAATTATCAATATCAGTGTAATAGCATAATAAACAATAATATTAAGAAGTTTGAAGAAAATAAAGAGATTTTGAATATGTGGGTGCATGATATAAAAATGCCTATAGCGATAATAAAACTTATTCTCGAACAAAAGGAAAATTTAATTGATGAAAAAATTTCTGATGATATAGATAGTGAAATATTTAGAATTGAAAATTCTGTTGAAAAAATTTTATATTTATCAAGACTTGAAGATTTTCATAAAGATTTTTTGATTCAAGAGGTAAATATTGAAAAGATTATTAGGGATATCATAAGAAAATATTCAAAGTATTTTATTTCAAAAAAAATTATTTTAAAATTAAATAATTTGAATTTTAAAATTTTATCAGACGAAAAATGGCTCTACTTCATATTCGAGCAATTATTGAGTAATTCCCTAAAATATTCTTCATTAGGAGATAAAATATATATCTATTGCAAAATAAGCAAAAATTATTTACAATTAAGAGTGGAAGATACTGGCTGTGGTATAAAAAAAGAAGATTTAAATCGAATATTTAATAAGGGATTTACAGGTAATAATGGAAGAAATAATTCTAAATCTACAGGACTTGGACTTTATTTAGTGAAAGAACTTTGTGACAAACTCGGTCATAAAATTGATGTAGATTCAGAGTACAATCAATATACAAAATTTACTATTACATTCAAATGTGATTTATAGCATCTTAGTATTGATAGTTTATTTCCATTAACTTATATTCAACAGACTTCTTAATAGTAATTCTATATGTACATCCCAGTATATAATAAATAGTTTTTATAAAAAGGAGGAAGACATGTCTTTTCTAAAAAAATTTAAAAATAAAAAATTTAGAAATAGCAGCTTTAAAAGTAACAACTTTAGAAGTAACAGTTTTGGAAGTAGTGGCTTCAAAGCTAAAAATAAGGGTTTTAAAAACAATCCCTTTAAAAATAAAAAATTCAAAATATATGCAGGAATAGTAGTAATCATACTTTTAATTTTAGGAGTGCTTGCTTATGTTGATTCAAAAAACACTGAATTACAAGCTAAGGAAAACTTTATCGAAACATATACTATTCCTGAAAATGAGAAAATATTTATAAATGGTATGGTTGTTCCTAAGCAAACTAAGGATTTCAATATGTCTGGAGATTATGAGCTAAGTAATGTTAATGTTACAAATGGTCAAAAAGTAAATCAAGGAGACCTTCTTTTTACTACTAAAAATCCAACTATAATAGCAGAAATAGATAGTTTAAAATCACAGCTTAGTCAATACAAAAAACAAAAAATATCACTTTCTAATATTGCTGAAAATAGAGATGCTATTGCTTCTATAAATGCGCAAATAACTGCTTTAAACTCTCAGATAGCTTCTCTGGATAAAAAAGCATATGGCAGAGTTACTGCTCCTTTTGATGGCACAGTATACTTGAATGACCAAACTGGAAACCCAGACCAACCAGTCTCCTTTATGACTATTCAAGGTCTAGAGTTTTATATGAAAGGACAGGCAAGTGAGCAAGATTTACCTAAAATGAAGGTTGACCAAATGGTTAATATATTAGTTTTCTCAACTGACCAAAAGCTTACTGGTAGAATAAGTTTTATATCTGACAAACCATCTACTCCAAATACTGAGATGGGAGCTCAGCAGAATACTCTGTCTTATTATGATATAAACATAGCATTTGATAATCAAGAAGGATTAGTAAATGGATTCCATCTTCAAGCATCACTTGAAGTAGCCAATTCAAGCTTTAAAATTCCATCATCTTGTGTACTTAAAGACAAAAAACACTCATATGTATTTAAGGATTTAGATGGTATATTGAAAAAGCAAATTGTAGATGTAGCAAGTCAAAATGATGATTTTGCTGTAGTTAGAGGAGGACTTGAACAAGGAGATATAGTAATAAAACACCCTACTAAAGAAATGAAAGAAGGAGACCCAGTTCAAGGCGATGGCGTAACTGCTGGTTCTAATAATGGAGATGCTACTCCAAACAAAAAAGTAGAAGAAGTTACTATGGATGTGAATTAATTTACATATGTTAATTAAATTAGAAAATATTCAAAAGTATTACAAAGTAGGGAAAGATGAATTACATGTTTTAAAATCTTTAAATTTAGAAATTGAATCTGGAGAATTTGTTATGATAATGGGTAAATCTGGTAGTGGTAAAACCACTTTACTTAATATCTTAGGTTTTCTAGATGTATTTGATGAAGGAAGATATATATTTGATGGAACAGATGTAACTAATTTGAGTGAAAATGAACGTTCTGTTTTTAGAAATATTAATATTGGATTTGTTTTCCAACAATTTAATTTAATAGAAACTTTAAATGTATATCAAAATGTAGAGTTACCTCTAATTTACAATAAAACGCTAAAAAAATCTGAAAGAGAAGAAATTGTTAAAGATAAGTTAAACTCTGTTGGGCTTTTGGACAAACTTAAACAGAAACCTCTTCAATTATCTGGTGGTCAGCAACAGCGTGTAGCAATTGCACGTTGCTTGTCAAATGACCCTCAAATAATCTTTGCAGATGAACCAACTGGAGCATTAGATAGTGAAACTAGCAGAGAAATTATGGAGCTTTTAACAAAGCTTAACAAACAAGGTAAGACTATAATAATGGTTACACATGATCAAGATTTAACTAAGTATGCAACTAAGGTTATACGACTTAAAGATGGTGTGTTTACTTCGGAGGTGTAATCATGAGTTTATTAAAAAATTCTTTGGCTAATTTAAAAGGTCACAAACTTCGTGTCTTCGTAGCTTTACTCTGGATTATAATAGGAATAACTTCAGTAATACTTGTTAGTTCTATAGGTAATGGATTTCAAAAAGAAATTAAGAAATCTGTAAATAATGTAAACCCTAATAAAACTACTATTTCATTTGAATCGGCTGATAACACAGGTCTTACTGATGATATGAGTATATTTTTAAAACCATTTAATGCAAAAGACTTAGAAGAATTATCATTTATTGAAGGAGTAGAAAGAATCGCTCCTTCAAGAGATGGATTTAATCTTGATTCAACTTACTCTTCACAAGCATCTTTTGATAAAAAAACTGCGTATGTTGATGTTGAACCAGTAAAAAAAGATTCTAAAATAAATTTAATTTGTGGTAGAGATTTTTCTTTAGATGATGAAAAAAGAAAAGTAATTTTACTTACATTACAAAGTACAAGTGAAATTTTTGAAAATCCAGAAGATGCCTTAGGTCATGGTATCAACATAAATGGAACTATATTTGAAATAATAGGGGTATTAGATGATTCTCAGCAAAACCAAGCTGGAGGATTTTTTGGAGGATATCAAGATATGCAATTTACTACTTCCCTTATACCCAAAAAGGCTTTTGACAGTTTAATGAGTCAAAATTCTTATTCAAACGAAATTTATCAGTTAGACTTAGTGTCTTCTAAAGGTTATAATGTAAATGAAGTTGCAAACAATGTTATAGCTAAATTATATGAGATGCACCCTGGTATCAATGGCTCTTATACTACACCAGACCCAACTGAGCAAACAGCTTATCTTGAAAGCATTAATTCTAATGTAAACAAATATGTGTCTATAATAACTGTAGTTGCAATGTTTGTTGGTGGTATTGGTGTAATGAATATAATGTATGTATCTGTTATGGAAAGACAAAGAGAAATTGGTATAAGACGTGCTATTGGTGCAAAACCTAGGTCTATATTATTTCAATTTTTAGTTGAAGCTGTTTTTATAACAGTATGTGGTGGAATTTTAGGAACTATAGTTGGATTTACTGCTACCAACTATGTTTCTAAATATATTGGATTTGAGGCCATTCCTAGCTTAAACAGCTTATTTTATGCAATTGTAGCTACTATATTAACTGGAGTTGTATTTGGTCTGATACCAGCCTTTAAAGCCTCTAAACTAGACCCTATAAAGGCAATTTATAAGTAGATGTTATATAAAGATTTGTGATTTTTAGATTTGCATATATAGGACATACTTAAATATATAACGCACTATTATATATGATTGATTAAGAGATTAATCTTTTTCAAATATAGTAGTGCGTTATTTAATTTCTAATCTATTATCCCTCTTATAAAATCTGTTTTATTATCACAGTAAGAGTTAACATCATACCTATAAAGTTTTGCTAGTTTTTTCTTTAAATTAGAATACTCTTTAACTTTATCTGTATTTAGTCTTAAGATTTCCATACCCTAATTTTCTAGTTTACCTATAGCCTCATTTAAATAACTATAGTTTTCAATTACTATATCGACATCCAATCTTAGCTTTGCTGAAAGCCCTTCAATAGATGTACTACCAACATGTTCTATTTTTAAAATTGAACCTCCTAATATATTTTCTAGTGTACACTTTAATTTTTCAAACTCATACTTCCAATTTGGATTATAGTCTAATGTTTCAACAATTTTTGTAAAATATCCATATCCATCATTCTCATATCTTTGTATGTTTTTATCAATCCATTCTATAACTTCTTCATTTGAAAAAGCATGCTCCCATGCATACATTACCTCTACATCTTGTAGCATTTTGCTTATTTCCTTAAAGTCATTATAATTCATTTTTCTAATATATAGTCTTTTACTCTCAATCATTGTATTCACTGCCTTTAAAAAATAACCATAGATTAAGCGTTATATACAATCTCTCCATTACATATTGTATAATTAACCTTCCCATATAAAGATTTCCCTTTAAATGGTGAATTATCAGCTTTAGAAACAAAGCTTTCAACTGTCCATTCTTCTTCAGGGTTGAATATAACAATATCTGCTACTGCCCCTTCTTCTATAAATCCAATATTCAAATTGTATAATTTTGCAGGGTTTGTAGACATTTTTTCTATTAACTGCATCATACTAAGATGATTTTTATGCACTAAATTTGTTATTCCAAGAGATAGAGAAGTCTCAAGCCCAATAATTCCACTTGGAGCTTTTATAAACTCTCTGTCTTTTTCTTCTTCACTATGAGGTGCATGGTCTGTTGCTATTATTTCAATAGTACCATCATTCAATCCTTCTATAATCTTATCTCTATCCCACTTACTTCTTAGGGGTGGATTCATTTTTGCATTTGTTCCAAACACTAATACATCTTCCTCTGTCAATGTAAAGTGATGTGGTGTAGCCTCTGCAACCACATTTGCACCCAGATATTTTGCAAATCTAACCATATCAACAGATACCCCAGAACTTATATGTTGTATATCAACCTTAGCACCAGTCTTTAGTGCCAACATACAGTCTCTAGCTACCATAACATCTTCTGCTACAGTTGATGCACCTTTTAAACCAAGTTCTGAAGCTATCTTTCCTGCATTTACACCTGGATTTCCAACTAAAGAAGGGTCTTCTTCATGAAAACTAAGTGGTACATCCAACTCTTTTGCCTTAATCATTGCTTCCATAATTAGATTACTATCCATTAAAGGTAATCCATCATCAGTAAATCCTGGTACACCAGCTTTTTTAAGAGTTTCCATATCAACTAGCTCTTTCCCTTCAAATCCTTTAGTTATAGCTGCTGCTTGTAAAACATTTATACATGCATTCTTTGACTTTTCTTTAACATAGTTAAAAGTATCTTCATTGTCTACAATTGGATTTGTATTTGCCATACATATAACTGTTGTAAATCCACCTCTAGCAGCAGCTTTAGCTCCACTCTCTATATCTTCTTTATATGTAAGTCCTGGGTCTCTAAAGTGTACATGAACATCTACTAAACCTGGTGCAACTACATTATCACTAGCATCTATTACTTTTTCATATTCATCACTTTCATCAAACTTACCTATTTTATAAATTTTATTTTCTTTTATTATTAAGTCAACATTCTCATCTCTTTGACTTTTAGGGTCTATTACTCTACCATTTTTAATTAAAATCATCTTGTTTCTCCTTTATACTTTTCATTTATCTAGACTCATATAATATTATACATTATTTTACATACTTAAATACAAAATTACGTTTGACATCAATAGCCTTTTTAGGACAAAGTTCATGGCAACAGTAACATCTTATACATTTACTTAGGTCTATAATAGCACCCTTATCTCCCATTTCTATAGTATTTGCAGGGCAAGCTTCCTTACATTTTCCACATTTTATACAATCTTGAAATCTAACCACAGGCTTTGGTGTTATAAGCTTTGAAATAGGTTCATTTAAAAATTTTGGTAGTTTTACAGAAAATAGTCTTAAATCTTTACTTACATTTGGAACCTTATAGTCTTTTATAATTAAATCATTTATGTCTTCACCTAAAATCTCAATATCTGAAAAATCTCCTTGTATATACCCTCTTTTAATAGCCCCTCTAATTGTAGCAACTCTATTTGGAAGTAAGTTTATAATTTTACATGCAACAACATCTATGGCATACGGATTTTGTGATGCTAATAAGACACCTATTTCTCGAGTAGTTCCAGCTGAAGGTCCATCACCTTCCATACCTACTATCCCATCCATAATTGTCAATGTTGGCTTTACATAATCACAAATATCTAAAAGTACATTTTCACAAAACAATTCTTCTGTAGGAAATCTATAATGTATTTCTGCTTTTTTCAAGCCTGCTATACATCCATATAAGTTTTTTGTACCACCAGTAAAAGTTGCCATTACATGTGTCTTTAATTTACAAAGATTTATTATGTAATCTGCATCTACTATTGGTTTAATAATATCCATATATTTTAGAACATATGCTTTTTCACTATGTATCTTAACATCTGAAACATCATAATTTAACTTGATACCCAACTCATTTGCTACTGTTTCAATTCCAGATGCCTTATAAATACTCTTAAGAGAACTTTGACTATATGGACCACCAGGACTATCTGCTATTGTAATGTCACAATTTAACTCTAAAAGCTTTTCACATACAACTCTTACAACCATAGGATGTGTCGTTGTAGCTTCTTCAGGCTTTTTTTTCATCAATAAATTTGGTTTTATAAGTACTTTACTTCCTTTTTTAACAAACTTATCTATACCACCAATATCCTCTAAATTTTTTTCAATAGATAACTTTACCTCTTCATAATTGTAAGTTTTACAACTCCTAACAGATACTGACTTCATATTATCTCCATCCTTTTATCACAGCACTTTATTTGTATAATTTAAAAAAGGAGAAACCAAAGTTTCTCCTTTTAATCTATTGTTTTAATTATTATTTTCCAAAATGTCTGTTTAATAATCCTAAGAATGCTTTACCATGTCTAGCTTCATCTTTACACATTTCATGAACTGTATCATGTATAGCATCTAATCCTAATTCTTTAGCTCTCTTAGCTAATTTTAATTTTCCATCAGTTGCACCATACTCAGCATCAACTCTAACTCTTAAGTTTTCTTTTGTATCTGCAACTACAACTTCTCCAAGAAGTTCTGCAAATTTAGCAGCATGCTCAGCTTCTTCAAAAGCTATTCTCTTATAAGCCTCTGCTACTTCTGGATAACCTTCTCTATCAGCTTGTCTACTCATTGCTAAATACATTCCTACTTCTGTACATTCACCAGTAAAGTTAGCTCTTAATCCTTCGATTATTTCTGCATCTACACCTTGAGCTACTCCTATTCTATGTTCATCAGCCCAAACCATTTCGCCTTTCATTTCTTCAAACTTATCAGCTCCAACTTTACATACTGGACATTGTGCTGGTGCAGCATCTCCTTCATGTATATATCCACATACTGTACAAACAAATTTTTTCATAATTAACTTCCTCCCAATTTTATATAATTAATTTTTTATTTTTAAGTTTAATAACTTGCTACAAGAATATATATACCCCGGGCTTTGTAGTTTAAACACTAAAAATAAAATTTATTTCCTAATTAATTTTATCACTTTGAAACATCAGTATCAACCAAGTTTTGATGTCAAATTTCTACATAATATATAATTTATTCGATTAATTAGGAAATAATTGTCCTATTAAATACTTTCTAATGAAGACTCTTTTGAGTCTTTAAGTTTCACTTTTTTGCTCTTTAAAAAAGATAATTTAGTTTCTGCTGTTATGATTGCAACAAATATCAAGATGCTACCAATAACCAATTTTGCTGTAATAAGTTCCTTTAGAATTATTATAGAAAATATAGTACCAAATACAGCTTCTGTAGATAATATTATAGCTGTCCTAGTTCCATCAACTCTTTTTTGACATATAGTTTGAAACAAAAATCCAATTGTAGTACTAAATACAGCTAGGTACATAGTTCCCATATAACCAGATAATTCAGCTTCCATTTTTAATTGACCTGCAAATGTTTGAACTATTAAAGACATTAAAAACGCTACAGTAAATTGAACAGCTGTCAATGCCATTGGGTTGTTATCTTTTGCAAATTCACTTGTAAAGAATATATGAAATGCAAATCCCAATGAGCATATAAGTGTTAGTAAATCTCCAAAATTAATAGAGAAATCTGCTTCTAAAGAAAGTATTCCTATCCCTATAAGAGCTACTAAACTACTTATCATTCCTATCTTATCAAGTTTCCTTCTATAAATTATGAATCCTATGAATGGAACTATTACAACATTTGCTGCTGTTATAAATGCATTCTTGGATGGCGTAGTGTACATAAGTCCAATAGTCTGTACTGTGAAGGCTAGAAATAAAAATATTCCTAAAAGTCCTCCTGCTTTTAATAATTTTTTTCCCATATTGGCACGAATCTGTTTAAAAAACAGAAAACTCATAATTACAGCTGCCAAGAAAAATCTTAAAGTTATGATTTGTAGAGGTGTAAGCCCACCGTCTAATGCAAATTGGGTTGCTACAAAGCCACTTCCCCATATAATTGCTATAAATATTAGTCCTATTTCTCCAAAGTATTTTTTCAATAAAGCCCCCTCCTTTTTATTTTTTTGCAAAATTATAAACCCCCTAAACAGCAAGAGAGTTTTTCTATAAGCATTACTATAAATTAATATAGTAAATTTTTTCAGTATTTTAAATCTAAATTTATATCCATTTTGAGCTCAAATTTGTATCCACTATTTAACAGTAATATATTAATCATTTTTTGTAAACACCTTTTTAATAAATTTTTATATTTTTTATATCTTTTTTACTTATACTAAATTTTTTTATAGATAATTTTAATATCTATGATACTTTAATACTATGCAAATAATGTCATATAAGTTACATTTTAGTTATCTTAGTTACAACTTTGTCGGTTTACTTTTTCTACGTTCTTCGATATAATTGTAATATATTTTTGATACAGTTCGACAAAAGGGGGAATGCTGTAATCATGGTAAAAAAAAGAAAAAAGAAAACTGTTACACTTACTATAATTGTTGTAATAGTTATTGGTATTTTTTCTATGGCATGGGCGGATATGTCTAGAAAAAAAGAAATTAAAGAAACTCAAGAAAGACTTAAAGCCGAAAGATTAGAAAAAGAAAGAATTGAAAAAGAAAAAAATGAACCTATTATTGGGGCAAAAAAAGAAGCCGCAAAAGAATATGGATATGATGCAAAATTAGTTTGGGACAAACTTAGCAAATATGACTATTCAAACAATGGAGAAAAGATAGTCTTTCTTACATTTGATGATGGACCATCTACTACTAATACTCCACAGGTTCTAGATATCTTGAAAAGACATGATGTTAGAGGAACTTTCTTCATTAAAGGTGATTCTCTTGAAAGAAAAGGGGCTAATGAAATTTTAAAAAGAACATTTTATGAAGGAAATGCAATAGCTCATCACTCTTATACTCATGACTATAAAAAACTGTATCCCGGCAGAAGTTTAAATCTTGACACATTCGTAAATGAACTCAACAAAACTGATGAAGCTATGAAAAAAGTTTTAGGAAAGAATTTTTCCTCAAAAGTAGTTAGATGCCCAGGTGGATATATGTCATGGAAAAATATGGATCCTCTAGGAAACTACTTAAAAGAGAAAAACATGGCATCAATCGATTGGAATGCTTTAAATGCTGATGCAGAAGGTAAAAAGAAAAATGCTCAAGAGTTATTTGAACATGCAAAAAAATCTTCTGAAGGTAAAGAAATGGTCGTTCTTTTAATGCATGATACTTATGGCAAGCAAGAGACAGTAAATTCATTAGACCAAATTATAACATATTTTAAAGACAATGGTTATCAATTTAAAACTTTAATATAATAAAAAAGTAAGTTCATTGATTATACTTTTATACTCAATGAACTTGCTTTTATTTTATTTTACTAGCTCAATTTTCACAAATTTTTTCTTTCCTATTTGAACAACTAATTCACTTTCTTTTACAATAGTACTTAAGTCCTCTACTTTCTCACCATTTACCTTTATTCCACCTTGAGAAGCTAATCTTCTAACTTCACTCTTACTCTTAACAATTTCATTAGCAACTAATACTTCAATTAAATCAAATCCATCTTCATTAGCTTGAATTGTTTGTATATCTTCAGGTATTTGACCTTTTTGGAATACAGATTTAAATCTTTCTTCAGCTTCTTTAGCAGATTCTTCTCCATGATATAATGTTACTATTTCTCTTGCTAAATTCATTTTTATATCTCTTGGGTTTACTGAACCCTCTTTTAACTGAGATTCTATTTTATTAACTTCATCAGGATGAACATCAGTTACTAAATTATAGTATTTAATTATAAGCTCATCAGGAATTTCCATAGATTTTTGGTACATTATTCCCGCTTCTTCATCTATTCCAATGTAGTTACCTAAACTCTTACTCATTTTTTCTTTTCCATCTAATCCTTCTATTAAAGGCATCATTATTACTATTTGAGACTCCATACCAAATTCTCTTTGTAATGATCTTCCCATTAGTAAATTAAATCTTTGGTCAGTTCCTCCAAGTTCTATATCAGCTTCTAATGCTATAGAATCATATGCTTGCATTAATGGATAGAAGAATTCATGTACTGATATCGGCATTTGTCCTTCATATCTCTTTTTAAAATCTTCTCTTTCTAACATTCTTGCAACAGTAATAGTTGCAGCTAATTTTATTACATCTTCAAAATTTAATTTAGCTAACCACTCACTATTAAATCTTACGCTAGTTTTTTCTTTATCTAAAACTTTGAAAATTTGTTCTTCATAAGTTTTTGCATTTGCAAGAACTTGCTCTGTTGTTAAAGCTTTTCTAGCCTTAGACTTTCCAGTTGGGTCTCCAATTTTTCCTGTAAAATCTCCAATTATTATCACTATTTGATGACCTAAATCTTGTAATTGTTTCATCTTTCTAAGAACTACTGTATGCCCTAAATGTATATCTGGAGCACTTGGGTCTAGACCCAATTTTACTATCATAGGTTTTCCTTCTTTTTCTGATTTAATAAGCTTTTCTCTTAACTCTTTTTCATCTATTAAATCGTCTACACCCTTCATAATTATTCGCATTTGCTCGTCTATCGATTTCATTTTTCATTCCTCCTAAAATATTTATATAATCTATAATTTTATTTTTATAATAAAAAAAGCTTTCATCCTATTAAAAGGACGAAAGCTTTGCTTACGTGTTACCACCTTAGTTCATCAATATCTCACGATACTAATCTCTTAGAGTACAATTTACATATACTCGTGTACTATAACGTGTACTAATCCGATATCTCTTAATGGTTGTTATCTTTCAGAGATATTGCTCTGAGATGTATTCAAACTAAATCAATTTATTCCATCTCACCAAACTGGAACTCTCTGTTAAATAAAATCTAGGCCTACTTCTTCTCTTCATAGCATTTGCATATTCAGATTATTTCATCAATTACAAGAAATTTTTCTTAACTTACTCATAATATATTATTATTTTTATATTTTGTCAACCTTTTTTATTATTATACACATGTTTTTTTACATTATACTATTTTTTTATATTTTTTACCAAAACCTAAGGTTTATTTTTCAATTAAAATATTTATTTGTTTATTGACGATATTACTCTGACTCAATCTTATATTTATTTTCTTATTTAAAAATGCATTTATAATTATTAAACTGATAACAGTTACATTAAACATAAAAAACAATAATAAAATTATTATTAAAAAAGAAATTCTAGCATACAATAATTTTTTAAATTTTGCTATCATAAAATTTTGCAGTGACATACATGAATCTCTAATAATAAAATAGACACATAGATAGGCAGTTGATATGAAGATTGTTTTTAAATAAACAAAATCAACCTTAATATTCAATAGCTTTACAACTTGAAAAATGACTAAATAAGAAACACATATGTAAAAAACTTTCTTTGAACAACACAGAAATTGATTTAAACTTCTAAAATTCTTAAATATTAAAAACTTTTTTAAGGAATTAGAGTCTAAAATATGCAATTTATTCCCCAAAATCAAACTTAATAAATATATGCAAAACACCATCCCAAAAGGAAATAATGCTATCATCAAATAATAAATAAAATTTGTATATCCATTAAAATAAATCAATTTACTATATCCTTGAAATTCTTTCATAAAACTATAACCTATTAGTGCTGAAACATATATATCAATGAAAACCATTACAATAACTCCAAATATTGAGCCATATACTAAATCGTCCATAACCATTGTTGGTTTATTTATTAGATAACCACACATTGTACCAAGCAATACACTTTGACTTGCCCAAATACCAGTTCCTAGATTTCCAAGTACTAGAGAAATTATTAAAATTGAAGTAATTCCAGATAAAATAGTATACTTTAAATCACATTTCAAGCAGATTATACAAAAAAATACTGGTACTATAAAATCTAAATAAATAGCATATCCAAATCCAGTACCTACAGCTATAATTGTTACTACTATGAATAAAGATGACAATAAAGCTGCTTCAGTTAATTTTTTAGTAATATTCAAAACACAGCCTCCATAAATTATAAATTTTCTAACTAAAGTTTTATTTTTAATATAGTATATCACTTTTCTAAAAGATTTTTAATAAATATAAATTTTAATGAAAGTATTTATGTTAGAAATGATATAATATATCTTAATATTCAGTTTTATAATATACTAGGGGGGGTAATTACTATGTTTAAAATTAAACACTTTAATGATTTGAGTTTAGATGAATTTTATGAAATAGCAAAATCAAGATATGAGGTATTTGCTTGTGAGCAAAAGATATTTTCCTTAAACGATTATGATGATATAGATAAAAACTCTTATCACATATTTTTAAAAGATAATGGATTGATTTGTGCTTATGCTAGAATAATTCCTAAAGAATACAGTTCTTATAATGATGTTTCTATTGGTAGAGTTCTAGTTCTTTCTAGTCATAGGAAAAAGGGCTTAGCAAAACAAATGATGGATTGTGCTATAGATTTTATAAAAGTTAATTTACATGAAAATAATATAACTTTATCAGCACAAGCTTATATAAAGAACCTTTACTTATCTTGTGGTTTTAAGGAGATATCAGAAGTATATGATGAGGCAGGCATTGAGCATATCAAAATGAGATTATAGTGTTGACAAGCTAATATTGTTAATATATAATTTAAGCATAAATTATATATATTGAATTGATATTTAGGTATTTGAAAATACCTTACATAGAGTCAGGAGGCTTTTGCTTTCTGATTTTTTTATTATCAAAATTCAATAATTATATAGATTCAAAGTGTTAATTTTTATTCTATATTCTACTTTCCCCAAAAGTAAGAATTATACCCAACTTTGTGATAGGCATCTTGCCTATCTTTTTTTGTAAAAGTAACAAGGTAGTAATATAATGCATAGTTTAGAATAAGAAGATTAGCTCAGGCTAAATTTCATGCATGGAGGTGCTACTATGAAAAACCTTAACGATATTCAAGTGAAAAAATCTGTCAAAGTTGAAGATATATTGTCTAGTGGTAATTTAAGAGAAAGAATGTTAGCGCTTGGTCTTACTAGAGGAGCTGTTATAGATGTAGTTAGAAAAGGTCCAAAAAATAATTTAACCGTCTATAAAATCAGAGGCAGTAAGATAGCTCTACGACAAGAAGAAAGTAGCTTAATATTAGTTTCTGACATTTAAAATTTTCTAGCAGGAGGATATTAATATGGGGTTGACACATAACTCAACTAAAATGAGTTCTTTAAAAGACATGTTTGATATAGACAACAAAGAAGACCAGTTTGTAATTGCATTGGCTGGTAATCCAAATACAGGTAAAAGTACTGTATTTAATCATCTTACAGGGCTTAGACAGCATACTGGAAATTGGCCAGGAAAAACTGTAGCTACAGCTCGTGGTAATTTTAAATATAAAAATGCCGAATATGCATTAATAGATTTACCAGGAACATATTCTTTATTCGCCTTATCACAAGAAGAAATTGTGGCTCGTGATTTTATATGTTTTGGCAATCCTGATGCAGTAATAGTAGTATGTGATGCTACATGTCTTGAAAGAAATTTAAACTTAGTATTTCAAGTGATGGAACTTACAGATAAAGTTATTTTATGTATAAATTTAATAGATGAAGCTAGAAAAAAAGGAATTACTATTGATAAAGAGATTCTAGAGAATTCTCTTGGTATTCCAGTTATTTTAACTGCTGCAAGAAATGGTTCTGGTATGGATGAACTATTAGATACTTTAAATGATGTATCTTTTGATAAATATAAGTTAAATAATAAACCTGTTAAATACAGTGAAAATATAGAAGATATGGTAAAATCAATTCAACCAGAATTAGATAATATTATACCAGGTATAAATTCTAGATGGTTGGGTCTTAGACTTATTGATGGTGATGAAAGTATATTTGAATCTATGAGTAATTATGTAGATAAAGATTCAATAAATGCTATTAATGAAGTAAAGAAAAAGATTCCAAGTGATATAAATAAACAGAAAATAAGGGATGAATTTACTAAAATCAACTATGATTATGCTAAAAAACTGAGTGATAAGTGTTGTTCTAATGTTGCTAAAAAATCAACAGATAGAGAAGAAAAAGTAGATAAAATATTGACATCTAAAATATTTGGGCTTCCAATAATGCTCTTATTGTTAGGTACTATCCTGTGGATTACTATAGAAGGTGCTAACTATCCATCCACTTTATTATCTAATTTATTACTCGGATTTGAGCCAAGTATTTCAAGTGTATTAAATAGTATTAACTGTCCATCGTGGTTAAGCGATATGTTGGTTTTAGGATTATACAGAACATTAGCGTGGGTAATCTCTGTAATGCTACCTCCTATGGCAATATTCTTTCCTCTATTTACCTTGCTTGAGGATTTTGGATATTTGCCAAGAGTTGCATTTAACTTAGACCACCTATTTAAAAAAGCTTGTGCACATGGTAAACAATGCTTAACTATGTGTATGGGATTTGGATGTAATGCAGCTGGAGTTATTGGTTGTAGAATAATTGACTCTCCAAGGGAAAGACTTATAGCTATACTTACAAACAACTTTGTACCTTGTAATGGTCGTTTTCCTACTTTAATTGCTATATCTACAATATTTTTTAGTTCAGTTATAACTAGCTCTTTTATATCTAGTGTAGCAACTGCACTTTGTATAACTTTACTGATAATTCTAGGTGTTATAATAACATTGTTAGTTTCTTATACTCTTTCTAAAACGCTATTAAAAGGAGTTCCTTCTACATTTACATTAGAACTTCCACCTTACAGAGTTCCTCAAATTGGAAGAACTTTATATACTTCTATAATAGATAGAACAATATTTGTTTTAGGAAGAGCTGTAATGGTAGCCATACCTGCTGGTGTCATAACTTGGATATTTGCAAATATCTATATAGGAGATTTAAGCATATTATCACATGTTGCAAACTTTTTGGATCCTTTAGCTAAATTAATAGGTCTTGATGGTTTCATATTGATGGCTTTTATTCTTGGATTCCCAGCAAATGAGATAGTTGTGCCTATACTTCTAATGGCTTACCTAGCAACTGGTTCTATGATAGAATTAGATAGTTTTAGTGCTTTAGGTCAAGTTCTTAGAGAACATGGATGGACTTATTTGACAGCTTTAAATGTTATGTTGTTCAGTTTACTGCACTGGCCTTGTGCAACAACACTTTTAACAATAAAAAAGGAAACTGGAAGTTTAAAATGGACTGCCTTAGGATTCTTAATGCCTACTATACTTGCTTTTGTTGTTTGTTTTTTAACAACTACAATTTATAATTTATTTATATAGTTAGTGTTAACTGGCATTAAACGTATCATATAAACACCATTTAAAGATTTATATACTTTATTATAAAACATAGAGGTATATTCAATGATAAGTATAATTACTTAACATTTGAATATATCTCTATTTTAATTCTTATCTAGATACTTGTATTGAAATCTCGGTCATATAATTATCTTCATTACTTTCACAGAAGAAGTCAAGTACACTCTCTTCATATGAATTTCCAATAATTTTATATTCGTTCTCATATATATATTTTTTTAATTTTTCATAAGATTTATATGAATCCTCATATTTTCCAGTATGATTTATACATGCATACATTCCCTCTGGTTTTATATATAACTTTTTATCCTTTATTTTTCTATCTATTTTCAAATAAAAACTTGATATGCTTAAATAGTCTCCATTTTTTATATTTTCATTACTTACTATTACTCCCAACTCATATCCTTGATACAAATTTTTTGATTTACAGTAATTAGTAAAATCTATTAACTCCATCATAAAATCTCCATTACTCATACTGCTTAAGTCACTTGACAACACTAAGTATTCCTCACATCTTTTAGATATATAAATTTCTTCACTATTCATCCTAGAAATTCCTTCGACCGTTATATTTATTCTATTTTGCATCTTAAAACTTATCTTTCTTAATTTTTTTATTTTTTCTCTTATCTTTTTTTCTTCTTCTCTAAGCATTTTCACACAAAGTTGAGGACTTCTATTTTGTATATATTCTTTTATTTCTTCTAAACTCATTCCTATTTCTCTTAGTGATTGTAATATGTCCAATGTATCATATTGATAGACTGAGTAATATCTATAATTATTTTTATCTTTATATTCAGGAGAAAAAATCCCTATTTTATCATAAAAAATTAATGTCTGTTTAGATATTCCACACAACTTGGCGAATTCTCCTGTAGTAAAATACTGTTTTTCCAAGGGTTATACACTCCTTATCTTTTTATAATCTATATAGTTACTATATTCTTTATTATAACGTTAAAGTGTCAATATATCTTTATTTTTAATAAAATTTATTTAAAATGTTTTAAGATTGAACAACGGAATTGAATGACCAAAAGCTTTCTCCTCTTACTAATGTTGTGATTGATTCAAACCCACAATTGTATTGAATAATATTGTTTACCTTACATACATTGGATTTTTTGCTTTTTTCTCAAACTTTATTATAGCAAAAATAAATGGTGATAAAGCAGATGAAAGGTATGTAGAAGATGAAAAGTCAGCTATGGCATTTACAGGACAGTTTGCTGTTATAGAATTATTTATTTTATGGTGTATTACTATAGTATCTAGAAATGTAGAATTAATGTGTGTTTTGTTATCAGCTGCATATGCAATTACTTTAAATGTTTATGCTATAAAACTTTATATTTTAGAGGAAAAAGTATATTTTTAATCTTAAGAGAAACAAAAAATGTTAACTAAAAAATATAATTAAGTAGACATTTTTATTAATCTATGATACAATAGTATTTGTGGTGATACACAAGTAAATCAAGTATATCT
>NZ_JAGWCX010000006.1:0-83498 GCF_020657775.1 Clostridioides sp. ZZV14-6345
GCATTTGCATATTGTCTAAGAAACTCCACTTGATTTTTCAAATCATCTTTTTGATTAGAAGTTGAAACTCTTGTATAAATAACATTTTTTCTATTTACTTGTTCTTTATGTATTCCTTTATATTCTAAATATTGTTCATAAGTGTAATATCTTCTATCTGTTGGAGTTCTAAAAGCCTTTAATTTCCCTTCAACATCCCAACGTTGCAGAGTTCTGACTGAAATATTAATTAACTCTGCAAACTCTTTTGGTTTATAGTTATTGTTTTTCATATAATCACCTCTTGACTATAATTTACTATAAACAACTATATTTATCTATGTTTTTATTAATTAAAAACAACCTCCTTTTATAAAAATAAGATGCATGTTATTTTGTTTTATCATTATTAACTATAGGCGGAGAAGATATAATTGAAAGTTTTCTAAGTTTTAGATTTAATTTATGCTTTTGTTCTATATATGGCTTCAATAAGTCAGCTATACTTTTAAGAAGACTTTCTTATTTATTATCGCTCATATACAGAAATTCTTAAGTAAAAAGCACACTATCTTTTTTATAGTCTTGGTATTTCCCGCATCAATCCTACATGAAATACTGTAGAAAGTATAACAAATGTTTCTCCTTCCATAGATGCTGTATATTCCTTAATGCATAAACTATTTCAATTGTACCACACACACGATTTTCTTTGAATACTTCAATCATATTGTTCCAAAATTTTAACATGGTGATAAACTGTTGCACGAGGCTTCACCTTTAAACCCATTTGTTACCAGTACATTACCTGAGGTACCTTTTAATTCTAAAATCTTGTCACTTACCTTATAATTTCTACTAAGTCTATCTTTTCCTTCAATTCTTTCAACGTCAATATTTTTTCCCTTTAATAAATTCTCTACTTTTCTTCCTATAGAATTATTTCCTCCTATTATGTATACTTTTTTAACATTATTAAGTCTTTTTAATGTTAAATCTGGTATCTCATCTTTCTTAGTCAATAATATTGGCGCGTTTTCAACTCCAGCCAATCCACTTGCTGATAATCTATCTGCTAAACTATTATCCACATTGATAAGGATGACTTTAGTATAATTCTGTTTATCTGCAATAATGGCTGAAGTTTCATACTTATCTTTACCATTTGTATTATCAATCGAACTAAGTGCATTTGATACTATTGGAAAAATTATCTTAATTGAGCATATAAATTTATATTTTTATAAATTTTTTATTAAATTTACAAAAATGAGTAATTTCTTGCATTATCTTATAATTATTGGAAATACTATCAAAATGTATGTAAATAGTTTGTATTATCTCAAAATATTTGTTACAAAAATGAAATATTAATTTATATATATTAAAATATTTAAAACACAAAATATACCAACCTAAAAACAAGATATTGCAAATTATTTATACACAATCTATAGTCTAAAAAATCAAAATAAAAAACATTATTAAAATATATAAATAATAATCCTTGATTTTTAGATTTATTTCTGTTAAAATCTAATATGTTGACGATGAATATGATAAAAAAATACAGGGAGGTGAACACGGTGGCAAATATAAAATCAGCTAAGAAAAGAATAGGTGTTATCGAAAAGAAAACTGCTTTAAATAGAGTTAGAAAATCTCAAATAAAAACTGCAATAAGAAGATTCGAAGATGCTGTTGCAGCTGGAAACAGAGAGGATGCTGTTGCTAAGTTCCAATACGCTCAAAAAAGAATATACCAAGTAGCTTCTAAAGGAACTATACATAAGAATGCTGCAGCTAGAAAAGTAGCTAAATTAGCTCAAAAATTAAACGGTATGAACGCTTAATTACCAGTTTATATTTCTTATATATAATAACCCCTATGTAGGGGTTTTTTATTTTGTAAATTTATACAATAAAAAATAAATAGTTAGACATATTATAGTTAATTGTACATCCTTAGTCTTAATTTAGCGTACTTCTACTCTGAGCTATAACATATCTTGCTATTTATTTTTTATTAATCTATAGATTTTTTATATTGCTTCTCTTTTACAGTATCTACTAACCAACATTTCAACAGCTAAAGTATCTCTTATAAGACCTGTCTTTATTTTATAATCACTTTCTAATATATAATTTAATATTTCCACAATTATATCATCAGAAAAATTTTTAGTTTGCTTTAATGCTTTTCCTACAACAAATTGATGCATTTTTAATTTATCAGCTATGAGTTTTGTTGAATATCCATCAAGTTGTAACTGTCTTACTTGCATAATTATTTTAAATTGTCTTGCTATCATAGAAAATATACCTAAAACAGACTCTCCTTCTTGTATCATATCGTTTAGTATTTTCATTGCATTGGAAGCATTTTGTTCTCCAATATAATCAATTAATTTAAATATATCATTCTCAACTTTTTTTTGAGATAATTTATCAATTACGTCATTAGTCACATTATTTCCTTTACCAACAAATGAACTTATTTTATTTATTTCATTTTCTAAATCAGATAAAGTCTTTTCACTACTCTTATCTCTATATCCTTCTTGTTCAATAAAATACATTATTTGAGAATTCTCTATTATGACTTCATTTAAAGCAAAAGATTTTTTTATCCACTTAAATAAATCCATATCAGAAAGCTTGTCACAATCAAAAACAATTCCATTATTACCTATTTTCTTAACTAGAGATTTTCTTTTGTCAATATCTCCATATACAACAAAAACTATAGTGGTAGTGTCTGGAGTGTTGTCTAAATGTTCAATTAAGTATTTCTCATCACTATCTGTAAAATTCTTTTTCTTCCCTTTTAATAGTTCAAAATCTTTTATTATTACTATTTTCCTATCATCCATAAATGGAAGTGTTTCTATAGAGCTTATAAGCTGATTTAAGACTATTTCCTTTCCATCTATTATATCTAAATTAAAATCAAGCATTCCCTCGTTTAGACTACCTTTAAATGCTTTTATTGCATTCTCGATTAGATAATACTCTCTTCCATAAAAAAGATACATTTTTTCAAAATTTTTCTCTTTTACATTCCTTATAATATCCTTGTAATTCATTCTCTTGCTCCTTTATCTCTTTTCCTTCTATGTAAAATATGTAAAAAAACACTCCTATGTAATAAATAACAACAATATAAAATTTAGGGTTTTCTATATTAATGTATGCAAAACTTAAATTGCTGAGTTTTTCTAGTAAAAAAAATATGCTTTCTATCAGTGTACTATTAAAAAAGGATATAATTTTAGCTATTATTACACTTACTTTGAATACTATTAAACTTGCGATACTAAGATACATTATTACTCCTACAAATGGTACTATAATTAAATTTCCTATAACTGAAAGCAGTGGTATGCCTTTAAATGTATAGTATATTATAGGCAAAGTTAATATATTTGAAGATATTGTCAATGATACCATACTTAATTTTATAATACTATTTATTTTATTGTAGAATATTAATATAGAAAGTGTCGCTAAAAAAGATAATTGAAAACTTACATTATATATAACATAGGGGTTATTCATAATTAAAACTATCCCTATTAGAGACAATGCTGATATTCCATCCTTTTTTCTATCAATAAATATTGATAAATAGAAAACCATAACAAATGCTATAGACCTAATTATGGATGGAGATGCACCTACCATTATACAATATAAAGTTATAAAAATCGACAATATTAATAATTTATACAATTTATTTATACCTCTTAATAGAAAAGATATAATTACGCATAGTATACCTGTATGAAGACCCGATATAGATATTACATGACTAGTTCCTGTTCTAGTGAATATTTCTTTTTGCTCATCAGTCAAATTTTCAACCTCAGCTAATAATATAGAATTTATAAAATCTGAGTTTTTCTTATATAAATATCTGTAAGTCTTACTAACATAAAATTTTATTTTACCCACTAAGGAATATATTTTATTTTTTCCAATAACTTTATAGTTATTTATGTATATTATACCTTTATATCCAGTACTTTTTACATACCTTCCATAATCAAAGTTATCATACTTCATTTTATCTAAACTTTTAAATTTGCCCGTAATACTGACTTCTTGACCGGTTTTCATATTTTTATTTCTTGTATAATCATTTATTAGAAAAACGCCTACTTTATATTGATTGTATTTTTTCTTTTTAATTTGCCCTTTAACAACTCCCTGTATAATTATTATCTTATCATTAAGCTCTTCATCGTTTTTTACGTTATTCGTAATGATAAATGATGTAACTATCACAAATGTTAATATAATTAATAAAGGTCTTCTTATTTGAATTATAATCACTCCTACATAAAAACATATTATTTAGATTATTTTCAAATAGTAGATTTTTAAACAAGATAAATTATTATATAAACAAAATAATACGTCAAAAGATTATAAAAAACTTTTGACGTATTCTACTTATATATATTCATTTATATAGTTATTTTTTTTAGAGAAAATACAATTAAGTACTTCTATTGTTTCTTCTGAAACACCTTTTATATCATTTAAGAAAAGAGCTTCTTTTACATCTATATATGAAAATGCTAACTGTGTTAAGGTATTTATATCTAATTTAATATCAAAACCTTCTTGAATCTTTTCTGTGCCTTTTTCATCTAATCTCTCTACAGATACATTTCTATTATGTATAGAAATTTTAAATAGCCCATTATTTTCATCTATAAACTTGTCTTCTATTAATAAATTAACTGAGCTATTAATATCCTTATCAATATCCATATCTTCAATAAATTTCTTTACATTTATAACTCTTCCCATCATAAAAGGTTTTATTTTTATCTCACTATCCTTAGGGTTGTCTAATATGAATCTCATCTTATCTATTACAGGAGTAGATATATTAGCTATCTTACATTGAGTATTGTGATTATATATAAATCTAAGCATTGATTTAAGAGCATCTATATTTTTATAAAATAACTCTCTAACAAACATTTTGTCTCCCTGAAGAAAATAAACTATATATCCATCCTTTTCATTTCCTTCATGAATGTATAAAAGTCCATCTTCACTTTGAATCTCTTTAAATAAGTTTTCATAATAATGTTCATCTTTTAACACATTACCATTAACCTCATTTAAAAAAGCTCTATCTATTTGTATCAACTCATCTATTTGTGATAAATCAGACTTTATCATTTTTCCACTTGATTTAAAATTTTTTAAGTCATCTGTGTTAATAGTATATTCAATCTGGTCATAACAATGCTCATATCCAAATCTTCTATAAAGTCTATAGTCAATTGGCATCAATATAGAAACTAATTGCCCTCTTTTATACAATTCATTTAAAGTAAATTTAATAACTTTACTCATATATCCGGTTCCTCTTCCTTCTGGAAGTGTAGAAACCCCTACTACATACGATGTATTGTATACCTTGTTATTTAGTAGTAACTTATACTGATTTAGCTGAAGAGAGGAAATAATTTTTCCTTCATCTAAAGCTACTACAGTATTTTCAGATTTATATTTATCACTAAAATAGTACTTCATGAAACTTTCACTGTCGTTAAAACAATAACTCCAAATTTCTTTTATACTTTCTATTTCTTCTTCTTTAGCATATCTAATCTCCATATAGTCTACTAAGCCTCCCTAACACTGTACTTTTCAACAAATCTGCAAGGATGATAAGAAAGTTTAGCCTTTCTTAAACCTTCAATACCTAAGTCTTCTTCTCTGTTCACAAACTCAACATCCTTAAATTCACTTACCAAAAATTGTTGGTTTATAAATGGATACAGACCTCTTATATCAGGATTAGCTTTTTCTATATGAATCAATGCCATATTTGGATTTAAAAGTTCTCCTATACTAAAAGCTTCTAATTTTCCATCCACATAAACACCAAAAACTTTTACCTTATCTTTTAGTATGTCATAATGGTTAAATATTTTTTTGATACCTATTAATTCATCATCCATACTTTCATCAAATTCATCATTTTCTTCTTTATTGCTTTCCCATTCTTTCATTAATACCAAACATTCATCGAAGTTTTCTTTATCTAATAACTTGGCTTCATATCTACCTGCATACTCTTTTAAGAAATAATTTATATGGTTTCTCTTCTTTTGATTCTTCTTACCAGCTAGAGTTCTTAAACTTTCTGCATCATAAATATAGTCAAATAAATCTCTTTCTTCTATATACTCAAATCTATCTGGATATTTTTCTTTTAAAAACTCTACTACTTCAGTAGTAATACCTCTTAGGTATATTTTTTTGTTATTTCTAGAAAAATATTCAAGTACAAAATCTACAACTTCTGGAAGTTTGTCTTTTTTAGCAAGTGGTAATATTGAGAAACTATCTCCTTCATATTCCCCAACTAAAACAGCAAAATCTTCACCTATATAATATCCTGTCTTATAAACATGTTGCCACATATATAAAGTACTAAAACAGTACTCACAAGCTTCATAATCTACTAAATCAAAATATGGGTCTAGCTCCTTTTTTGAATTTAGTTCAATATATTTAAAAAACATAAAATCCTCCTACCTTTTTATTGCTTAATTTTTAAAAATTTTATTTTGTATCTATAAAAACTCCAATTTTGTTATGGTATTAATTTCATTTATATTGTCTAAAATATAAAATATAATAAGTTATATATATCTTATATTACCCATCATAAATTTATATAAACATGTAATGAATGGAGTGATTTTTTATTGAGAAATAAAATTTTTTTATCAATACTTATTATAATATCACTTTTAAGCGGCTGTGACAAAAAATCTCTACTATCTATACATATGATTGATGTTGGACAAGGTGATAGTATTTTAGTTCAAACACCTACAAATAAGAATATATTAATTGATGGAGGTGATGAAGATAGTGAAAACATAATTACTAGTTATCTTAAACAAAAAAGAATAAAAACTATTGATACTATAATAGCTACACATCCAGATTCAGACCATATAGGAAGTCTTGATAATGTTGTAAAAAAATTTAAGGTAAACTCTATGTATATGCCTGAACAATCAACAGATAGTGAAGCTTATCAAAATCTAATAAATTCTTGTACTGATAAAAACTTATCTATTCAGTATCTCTACAAAGGTGATGTTTTAAATATTGATAACAATATAAATATATATGTATTAAGCCCTTCACATATACAAGAAGAATCTAATTTAAATTCAATAGTTTTCAAATTAACTTTTAATAATAACTCTTTTTTATTTATGGGCGATGCTGAAGAACCAAATGAAAAAGAAATTTTACATTCCTTTGAATTAAACAATATTAATTTTATAAAAATAGGTCATCATGGAAGTAATTCATCGTCTTCTTTAGAATTTATAAAAAAAATTAGTCCAGATATAGCTACAATATCATGTGGATATAAAAATCAATATGGTCATCCACACAGAGAAGTTATTAATACTCTAAAACAAAACCATGTATCAATTTATAGAACAGACAGAATAGGAGATATTGTTTTTTATAGTGATGGAGAAATTATATTTACAAAACATAAATATGAGATAGATACATAATATAAAAAACAAAACTATAACTACATAAAATAATTAGGCTAAAAGTATGAATATAAAATTATTTTATATTAATGCCTCTAGCCTTCAAGTTGGTATATAAAATTTATAAATTAAAATATTTAAAACTTATTGTCCTAATAGTTCATTAACTATTACAGATGCGATTACTAGCCCTCCTACAGAGGGAACAAATGATACACTACCCGGTGTTACTTTTCTACCATTCATTACTTTCTTTTTAAGTTCTATTGGCTGTTCAGTCGAATATACTACTTTTAATTTTTTGATGCCTCTATCTCTAAGTTCTTTCCTCATAACTTTAGCTAAAGGACAAGTGCTTGTTTTGTGTATATCCGTAACAACTATTTTAGTTGGGTCTAACTTATTTCCCATACCCATAGAACTTATTACTTTTAATCCTTTTTTTTCACAAGTTTCAATTAGATGTATTTTAGAACTTACCATATCTATTGCATCCACAACATAATCATATCTTTCAGTCAGTATTTCATCACTAGTATCTTTATTATAAAGACTTCTTATTTTTTTTATATTGATATTAGGATTTATATCTAATATTCTTTCTTCCATAACGTCAACTTTATACCTTCCTACAGTTGAATGTAGGGCTGGTATTTGTCTATTTATATTGGTTATATCTACATCATCAAAATCTACAATAGTAATATTACCCACTCCAGCTCTTACTAAAGCTTCAACAGTAAAACTGCCAACTCCTCCAACTCCAAATACTATTACATTTGAATTATTAAGTTTTTCTATCCCATCATCTCCAGCTAGAAAACTAGTTCTCGTTGTAAAATTATTTTCCATCTTTCCACACTCCTAGACTTTTATCTAAATATATAATAGTATTAGAAAATTCACAATATATAATACAAAATATTATATATTATTAAAAATAAATTATCTTAAAATAAATTTAAAAAGGTATCTTTTAATTAAAAGATACCTTTTACATACTGGCGGGAATGCGTGGGAATCGAACCCACCTAAGAGGCTCTTAACCCCTCATACTAGTTTTGAAGACTAGAGGGCACACCGGCACCCATCCACTCCCATAATGAAAGCCTTCTCAACGAAATCTATAATATCATATATTTTGACTCTTTGCAACAATTTTTATAGATTTATCTGATAGAAAACTATAATTTAAATAGTTTTTATCTATACATAGTTAAAATTTACATGTTTTATTATATATCTAAAATAAAAAACTGGAAATTATATTTTAAGAATCTATAAAGAGTTTCTTCTCTATACTAATTAAAATATAATTTCCAGTGTAAATATAAATTATTTAACTATTTTAATATACGTATATCTATAGTTTTTCTACCCCAGTTATAAACTGTTTTTGAATCATTCATATAGATATCAATTTTATTTCCTTTTATTGCTCCACCACAGTCTTCTGCAGTAAATACCATATCAAATTGAGGTATATAAACTTTAGTTCCATATGGTATAACCTTAGGGTCTACAGCTATTGTTCCCCATTTAGGTTTTGTTCCTGTTGCAGTTATACTATGACCAGTATATGCAGTTGCTACTACTCTCATATTTTTACCATTATTACTACTACTGCTACTAGATGATGAAGAAGCCATTCTTCTTGAGTTTTCTCCCCTTGATGAAGCGACTTGCATTTCCACCTTAGTTCCTTTGCTTACAACCTTATTTACTGGCTCAGCTTTAACAACTTTTTTCACAAATTCCTTTTCTACTTTCTTTCCATTGTGATAAGTTTCTTTATATATTAATTCACTTTTACCAGACTTTCCTTCTTCTTTAACTTTAGAATCTCCCTTTAATAAAGAATTGTCTTCAACTACTGTAACTTCAAATGGAATGTCTTTAGTTTCTACAACTGTTTTTTCCTTTACATCAATTACTTCTATTTTATCCCCATTAGATAACTTTGAATTCTCATCTAAAGTAACTATATCATTTGCATCATAGCTGATGTTTTGAGATTCTAAAAGATCTCCTACATTAGAACTGAATGTTGATATAGTTCTTTCTTCCCCCTTTACTACTAGTGTTACTTGTTTATTAAGTGCAGAGTATCCTGATAATATTCCAACTGATAAAACAACCGCCATTGCCGAGACTTTAACATTACTCAATTTTTTTAAATTCATATAAAATTTCCTCCCTCAGATTTTTTACACTATATATTTTGCTTCATAAAATTCTGCTTTGTAAGTTTCTTTTTTTATTTGTGTTTTTTGTGTAACTAAATTGTAACTATTTTTTCAAGAGTTGTCAACTTGACAAAAAAATAGAAATATGCTTGTATAGTATTTTCAACTATTCAAACATATTTCTATTAGTTACAACAATGTCATTGTTTATTGTTGTTTTGTTATTATTTTGTTACCTTTTATTTTTATATATTTTCTATTTGCCAATTGATAGGTTCTTTTCCTAGCTTTTCCAAAATTTCATTTATCTTAGAGAAGTGTTTACATCCAAAAAAGCCTTTACTTGCTGACAAGGGGCTTGGATGAGGCGCTTCCAAAATATAATGCTTACTTGTATCAATCAACTCTACTTTTTTACGTGCATTACTTCCCCATAATACAAAAATAACTGGGTCTTCACGTTTACTTAAAATAGATATTACTCTATCAGTGAAAATTTCCCAACCTTTATTCTTATGAGAATTAGCTTCATGTGCTCTAACAGTAAGAGCAGTATTTAAAAGTAACACTCCTTGGTCTGCCCAAGGCATCAAATATCCATTATTAGGTATAAAACACCCTAAATCATCTTTTAATTCTTTATACATATTCAATAGAGATGGTGGAATTTTCACTTGTGGTTGAACTGAAAAAGCTAAACCATGAGCTTGATTATCTCCATGATATGGGTCTTGTCCTAATATTAAAACTTTTGTATCTTTATATGAAGTGTGTTTTAAAGCTTCATATATATTGTGCATATTTGGAAAGATTTGTCGTGTTTTATATTCTTCTATAAGAAATTTTCTTAAATTTAAGTAGTAATCTTTTTCAAATTCTTCTTTCAATAATTCATCCCAATCATTTCCCAAATTAACCATAATTATCACCAATTCCTTTCAATTATTTTTATTATTTTATTTAGAAATTATATCTTCTTGATTATCATTCTTTTCATTTGTATTTATTTTTATGCTCACTCTATTAGGTATACAAACTATACTTTGACTTGGCTTATTTATAAAGCCAGTATGTACGCAAACCTTATCAGGACATGAAGCATCTACTATCTCAACCCCTCTATCATGAATCTTGACTATGTTATACCCCCCTCTATTCTCTATTTTAAATTCTTCTTTGGCATTTATTGAAACAGTTTTATACAATTTATTATCTACATAAATCTCAATATTTCCAGCATTTTTAGAATTTATAACATTTATTATCCCATAACATGCTGTAATAATAACCAAAACGCCCAAAATAAGAAGAATGTCTTTTTTCTTCATTTTTTGTCCTCCTATGAAATTATGTTATAATAAAATAATAACACAATTTCATAGGAGGAATATACCATGAATAAGAAAAAAATCACATTTATTTTTGTGATATTGATTTTAGCATTAATTTTATTTTCATTTTTTAGGAGTTCAAGCCAGAATACTAAATATAGTAAAACTAGCTACTACCTTGGTACAGTAAATGAAGTCACTGTATTTAATGTAAAAGAATCCAAAAGTGATAAAATCTTAAATGAATGTGATTCAATTTTAAGATATATCGACAACAAAATGAGCACTCATATACCAGGAAGCGATGTTTCTAAGATAAATGATAATGCTGGTAAGAATTTTATCAGAGTTTCTGATGATACATTCTTCGTTGTAAAAGAAGCCATACAATATTCCAAATTATCAAGTGGATATTTTGACATAACAATTGGTCCATTATCAAATTTATGGGCAATTGGAACAGATAAAGCTAAAGTGCCAAGTGATTCTGAGATACAAAAACTTCTGCCTCTTATTGATTATAAGAACATTGTATTAGATGAAAAAAATAAATCTATAAAATTAACCAAAGAAAATATGAAAATTGATTTAGGAGCAATAGCTAAAGGATACGCTGCTGATAAAATTGTATCCTATTTAAAATCAGAGGACGTAAAAAAAGGTTTAGTAAGCTTAGGAGGAAATATATTTACTTTAGAAGATGGTAAAAATGATAAACCCTTTAAAATAGGTATTCAAGACCCAACTAGTAAAAATGGTGAGTCTATAGGAAACATAGAAACTACAAATAAATCTGTTGTTACCTCTGGAATTTATGAAAGATTTATTGAAAAAAACGGAAAAACATATCATCATATGCTAAATCCATTTACAGGGTATCCTTTTGAAAACAACCTAAGTAGTGTTACAATAATCTCTGATAAATCTATTCATTGTGATGCTTTATCCACTTCTACATTTGGGCTTGGACTTGAGAAAGGTATGGATTTAATTAATAGCATTGATAATGTAGGTGCTATATTTATAACTAAGGATAAAAAAGTATACTTAACTAAGGGTATAAAAGATAATTTTAAACTTACAGATAAAGCTTTTTCTATTGAAAAATTAAATAAATGATGAGTTTAAATAATAACTATATCTATTATACATACAAAATACATAAGAATTTAAATAGTTATCACATAACTAATTCAAATTTAAGTTTTATATAAAATATGGTATATACTAAGTAATCTAAGACAAATTGTACTTATGTATATACCATATTAATAGTTTAAATTTATATAAAACACTAATTCAACCAAATTTTTATAAAGACTTTAAAAATAAATCCATTCTATTTAGAGCTTCAATTACATTTTCTTTTTGAGTTCCTAAATTTATTCTAACATAGTTTTCACCATCTTGTACAAAATGGCTTCCATCTTCTAATAATACTCCTGTATCGATAGCCAACTTATCTGTAAATTCACTTGCACTTATACCTAATCCACTTATATCCATCCAAGCTAAATAAGATGATTCCATCTTCATCAATTTTATCTTACTATATTTATTTACCCAAGCTTCTAAAAGTTCATAATTTGATTTTATATATTCATTTACACCACTTAACCATTCGTGACACTCATTATAGGCAGTTATCAATCCTAATATTCCAAATACATTTGGAGAAGTTATAGAATTTTGCTTTAGTTTATCTCTAAATCTATCTCTTATATTCTTATTTATGACTATTGAGTAAGAAGTCTTTAATCCTCCAAGATTAAATCCTTTGTTTGGTGATGTCAATAGAATAACATTTTCTAAAAGCTCTTTTTCAATCTTAAGTATTGAATTAAATTCACCATAGTGAATATGCTCTGCATGTACTTCATCTGCAACCAAAATAACATTATTTTCTTTACATATAGTTGCTACTCTTGTCATTTCTTCAATTGTCCATATTCTTCCAGATGGATTATGTGGTGTACAAAACATCATTAATTTAGGTTTATTTTCCTTAATTTGGGCTTCTAATTTATCAAAATTTATATAATATCTATCATTTACAACATCTAATGTGTTACAAACTACATTTACACCCTGTTTTTTTGCTGATGATTCAAAAGGGTCATAAACTGGTGTATTTAATATTATACTATCACCTTTTTTACAAAAAGCTTGCACTACATAATGAAGTGTCGATACAGTTCCATAAGTTAATGTAATCCATTCTCTTTTTACATTTACCTCATGCATATTTTTTTGCCATCCAATAACTGAATCATAAAATTCATCGTAACAGTATGTATATCCAAATACCCCTCTTTTTACAGCCTCAATAAATTTATCTTCTATTTCTGTTGGTATTTTGAAATCCATATCAGCAATCCACATTGGTACAAAATCTTCTTTAATATCTCCAAACTTATCTCTTATGATATTTAAATCCCATTTTCTACACTTTTCACTTATTCTATCTGGTCTATCATCAAAATTATACATTTAAATTTACCTCTTCTTTTCTTATTGTTATAAAATATTTATCTAATTTATTTTTAGCTTACAACTATTAAATCCTTAGTAGATGTAGTCAACCTCACACATCCACCTTGTGTTATAAGTACATCATCTTCTATTCTTACGCCTCCTAGAGTTGGAACATATATACCTGGCTCTATAGTTACAATCATTCCTTCTTTTAATACTTCATTTGATTCAGGAGCTAATGCAGGATATTCGTGAACCATAATTCCTACACCATGACCTAGATTATGACCAAAATTATCAGCATATCCATATAAGCTAATTATATTTCTTGCAACTTTATCTATTTCACCAGTAGTCATTCCTGGTTTTAAAACCTTTATACACTCTTCATTTGCTTCTCTTACTATATTATATATTTCTTCTAACTCTTTATTTATAGTCCCCATACAAATGGTTCTAGTAATATCTGAACAATAATTATTGTACTTAGCACCAAAATCAAAAGTAACAAAATCTCCATACTCTATAATTTTTTCACTTGCTTTTCCATGAGGTAATGCTCCTCTAAGTCCAGACGCAACTATTGTATCAAAAGATTCTTTTTGACCACCTAACTCTTTTATAACCCTAACAATTTCATTTTCAACTTGCTTTTCAGTCATACCAACTTTTATAAAATCAATTATATGATAAAATGTAGCATCGACTATTTCACAAGCTTTTTTTATATATTTTATTTCATCTTCATTTTTTGATTCCCTTAATGTAGATAAATCAACTGATTTTAAGGTTGCACTTAACTTATTACTCATACTTCTATATGAATCAAAAGATACTTCATTTCCTTCAAATCCAATTTTGTTTATATTCTGCTCTCTACAAATATCATTAATTATATCGAAATGAGTTCTAGTTTTGTCCATTAATACTACATTAAACAAGCTCGATTTTCTTTTAACTTCTTCAAAATATCTAAAATCTACTATTATATATTGTGCTTCTTTCGTTATAAAAACATAACCTGAAGAACTAAATAGATTTCCAACATAAAACTTATTTGTAGTACTATTGATAAGAAATCCATCTATATCATATTCTCTAAGATACGCTCTTACTTTTTCTATCTTCTCCATATCTTATCTCCACCGCCTTTAATTAATCATATAGGTAAGGCTGGTAATATTAAACCATATTACCAGCCAAGGTTATTTATAGATAGTAAAATTAAATACTAGTCGATATAATCTACAACAAGTTTACCATCTTTTATTAATTTATTTCTGTAGAATATATTTCCTACTGCTATGAATATAGCACCAACTGCTATACCTATTACATATCCAAATAAGTTATCTACTAGAGGCCATGCCCATACAGCTGACTCTGGGAACCATTGAATTGCTCCTAGAATTATACCTGTAATAGCTCCTATTACACTTCCTACTATGTTTAAAGGTATAACAAAACCTGGTCTTTCAAGTGCAAATGGTATTGCTCCTTCAGATATGCCCATAAATGATAAGAATATAGAAGTTTTTCCTGCTTGATAGAATTGTCTATCATATACTCTTCTTCCTACTAATCTTTTATCTAATAATGTTGTTAATCCTAATCCAATTGGAGGAACAACTATAGCTATTGTTCTTGCTGTTATTGGCAGTACATTTTCTGTAGTTAAACCAAGTGCAACGAATCCTGCTGCTTTGTTTATTGGTCCTCCTAAGTCAAATGCTGTAGCTGCTGCTAAAGCTGTTGCATATACATATTCTCCAGCTGCTCCTGCTGCTGTTAAGAAGTTTTTCATACTTTCATTAATTAATCCACCAAATGGAGTTATTATAAATATCATCAATACCATACAAGTTAATGATGCTATTAATGGTATTAAAAATGTTGTTTTAAAAGCTAACCAGTTGTGAGAAACTCTTATAGATTTGTTTAACCATTTTACAAAATATCCTATTATGAATGCTATTAATATTGCACCTAAAAATCCTGATGCAACTGGAACAACTTCAGTCCATTGTCCATCTACAAATTGTGGTACACCTACAGGTTTGTTAGCTATATATCCACCTATAAAACCTGCAATTAAAGCTGTTTTTCCTCCTATAGAGTTTGCACAAAATGCTGCAAATAGTGGTATTGCAAAGCCAAATAAAGTAAATCCGAAATTTGACATTAATTGTGCCATATTTAAAAGACTAAGTTTGAATCCTGTAAATTCTCCTGAATTCATAGCATCAACTATACCCACAGATGGGTCAAGTCCTAATATAGCATATGGTATTAATTGAGATAAAGCCCCTATAAGTCCACCCATTACTAAAACTGGTATCATATATGATATACCTGTCATTATATGCTTACTTATTTCCTTCCATTTTCCATTTCCCTTTGATTGAGTTGGATTAGATGGAGTAGATTTTCCTACATTATTTCCTCCTGTTGTAGAAGCACCTGAACTGTTTATAACTTTTTTCTTAATTGCCATTCTATTTCCTCCACAATAAATTTATTATATTCCTAAATCTTCTTCTATTTCTTTTATAACACCCTCTGCATTTTTTATAGCTTCTTGTAATTCAACTTCATAAACTTCACAACCATCAAATCTTTCCATACCTTCTGGTGTTATTGCTACTGCATGTATTATCATAGTTGCTCCTAATATATCATCTCTTGTTAACTCATTTTGAACACCATCTGCACCTTGAGTTTCAACTTTTGCTTCATAACCTAATGCCTTTGCTGCTTGCTCTATTGCTTCTGCTGCCATGAAAGTGTGAGCTAGTCCCATTGGACAAGCACATAATGCTACTAATTTTTTATTCATTTTAAATTCCTCCTATTTTTTATTAATTATTTGTTTTATCTTAACCTTAGTGTTTAATTATAAACCTAAAGCTTCATTTATTAAGTTAGATATTTCTTCAGTATCATTACTCTTTAAAAGAGAATCTTTAAAATCTTTATTTATTAATTTTCTTGAAAGAGATGACAATAATTTAAGGTGAATATTTTCTTTACTTTTTCCTGGCATAAGTAAGCTTATTGCCAATTTAACATTGTCTTCACCTTCATTCCAAACAACATCCTCATTAAACTTCAACACTACTACTGCTGGATTTTCAATTGCATCGTTTTTAGTATGAGGTATTGCTATAGATTCACCTAAATTTGTAGTAAATTGTTCTTCTCTAGCCATTAAACCTTCATATACCAGATTTTCATCTTCTGTTAAGTTTAATTCTTTAGCTTTTTTTGCTATAAATTTTAAAACATCAACCTTTGATTTAGCATCAACGTTTAAAAACACATATTCTTTGTTAAATATGTTTGTTCCCATTATTAACTTCCTCCTTAATTACCTATCAGTGCCATTAATTTATTAAAGTCACATATTTTAATAATTCCTCTTACTCCACCTTCATCTTTTATAAAATTATAAAGGTATTTAAATATCGAGAAATTATGCTTTTCTTTAGTATTAAAAAATACCATAAATACTAGCTGAACTTCTTGTTTATCCCAAATTATTGGATTTTCAAGTATTCCAACTCCTATTATAGATTTTTTGTCTCCCTTCACTATTGTGTGAGGTATTGCTACTAGATTTCCTATTTCAGTTGATGAAATATTTTCTCTATCTATTATGCTTCTTATAGAACTTTCTTCTATAAAGTTTCTTTCTTTTAGTTTATTTGAAAGTGAAAGTATAACCTCTTCTTTAGTACTAGCCTTTATACTGAAAAAAGCTTTCTCATCAAACATATTACTTATTATCTTTCTTCTTTCTTCCTTTTCATAAAAGGCTTTGTTTACGTTTTCAATTAAGCTATCATCAAATATATTTTCTATATATAGCACAGGTTTTTTATATCCTTTTAATTCAACCGTAGATACTATCAAATCAACATCTTGACTTATAGCCATATCAAGATATCTAACTGGATAAACACCTACAACGCTTAAATCACTTATATTCTGCTTTAACTTTTCAGAAATAAGTTGTCCTGTTCCTATACCATAATGACAAACTATACAAATCTTCTTACTAGTATTTTTTTTCATTCTTTCATTTGAAGCAGCAAAGTGAATAGCTATATATCCAAGTTCATCTTCATCAAGTTTTAAATTAAACTCAGTTTCTAGTTTATTTGATAAAAACACAGCTAGATTAAAAGCTATAGGAAACTTCTCTTTTATCTGATGGAGTAGAGGATTATTTGATTTTATATTAGCTTTAGCTCTATTTAAAAATCTCTTTATATGGTCAGATACTGATATCATAAACTCTTCATCCTTTGTGTAATCACTACCTGAAATAAGTAATATATCTTGAAGTGCACTACTTATAACATTACTTATTCGCTCCTCTAGTTCACTTGTGTTTTGTCTCCCTTGTGTGTCTTTATATGCTATTACACCAGAGTAATTTGAAATATAAATTACCTCATCTTCAATAAGTTTAAATCCAATCTTATCAGATATCTCTTTCATTAAAGTTTCTATAAAGTAGTAATTATGAAATCTATAATTTGTATCCATCAAGTTTATATTATTACTATGACCTCTCTTACTCCTAAACACAGAAACAATTATCTTTGAAAGCAAAAGATTAAAATCTTTATCTGAAATTATTGTATCTTTTTCTCTTAAATGTCTTTCTAAAATGCTTTCTATACAGTGTATATCGTTTTCACTGATGTCATCTAGAAACACCTTTACTTTACTTTTTTCATCTAATTTTATTGCATAGTCAGTAATTAATTGTCTTATATTAATTTCTTCACCATGTATATAGCTTCCATAGTAAGGTTTAGATTTTATAACTAAGTCATACTTTTCAAGTTTTCTTTTAAGCTTACTAGACAATTTGTTTATAGCGGCTATACTTAGATTTAATTCTTCTGCCATTGCTTCTATACTCATATAATTTTTGTTAATAAGCATACATATTATATTTGACAATCTTGATTCTTCAGAATCATCTAAAAAACCATCAATATATTTATTCGCTTCTTTAACAGCTCTTGCTATATTACTTTTAGAGCCGCTTAGCTTATATCCTATACCTCTAGAAGAAGCTATTACCAAATCATACTTACTTAAAATACTATTTAAGTCTGCTATATATCTTTTAATAGTTTTAGTAGACACATCCAATTTAATAGCTAGTTCGTTTGATGTCATATATCCGTCTTTATTGCTTAAACTTTTTACTATTACTGCATGTTTCTTAGTTATCATTGTATCACCTTCTCTTTGATTTCAATTATATATCAAGTAAAATTTTAATTGTATATATAATATGTCTATATAAGGGACATTTTGTATTTATATTTTGTTACACAATGTAATTATTGCCTCTGCATATATGGATATTGCAGTTATAAATCTGTCTAAGCTAGCAAATTCATTTGCACTATGGACATTTCCAAAACTACCATCAGGAAATTCACAACCAAATATTACTGAATTATACATTTCAGAAGCATAACTTCCTGCACTAGTTACTCTAACATTGTTTTTTAAATCTCCAGAATACTTTACATATATATCATGCAAACTTCTTACAAGTTTTGTGTTTTTATCTATATAATTTGCTTGCTTTAAATTTTCCCCAATAACCTTGAATTTATTAATGTTATTTTTATTCATATACAAATTAAATTTTTTTATTATAGTTTCAATTGTTAATACTTCAGGATATCTAACACTTAAAACAACTTCTAACTTTCCATCTATTATATTTATTATTGTTGGAACCATTGATAAAATCCCACATTTTCCTTCAATATTTAAATCAAATAATTTTCCATCTATATTATCTTGATTTATTAACTTATACAAGTCTTTTGCCCAATCTTCATCAATATTTTCTGCTAAAAGTTTAATTGTACCTAATACAGGATTGATTGACTTTTCAGGTTTAGATGAATGCCCACCTTTTCCATGTATAACATAATCTCCTTTATCATAACTTATTGACATATTATTAAAATCACAATATATATTATCCTTACCCAATTTTTTTATATTTTTTATATACACTTTATCTGGTATTGTATTAAATTCTATTCCACCACTTATATATAAAGATTTATTGTCTATATCTGAAATTAATTTTATTACTGCTCCACCTTTTTCCCCATTTAGTACAGGAAATTTAGCATCTGGAGTAAATCCATATACACCATATGGTTCTTTACTATAATAGTGTTTTATACACTTAAATCCACTTTCTTCATTTCCTCCTGCTATTAATCTAACCTTTCTTTTTAAATCAATATTTAAATTTTTTATCATTTTTAACGCTAAAAAATTCACTATCATAGGTCCTTTGTTGTCAGATACTCCCCTAGCAACTAATTTATCACCTATAATATTTAGTTTAAATGGCTCGCTATCCCATCCTTCACCTGGATTTACAACATCACAATGCCCAAATATATCTACATACTCTTTACCATCTCCATATTCAATTTGAATAGCATAATTATCTATATTTTTTACTTTAAAATTGTTTTTTCTACCTAGATTTTCAAACCAATTTAATGCATCATATACCCCTTTTCCAAAAGGCATGTCTTTAGATACTGTTTTTTTATCATAAAATGAAGGTATACTTACCCATTCTTCCAACAGCTTTAAAAATTCTTTTTTGTATTTTTTGCCTTCTTCTTTAAATAATTCCATAATTATCACTCCAATTTAGAACTTTATATTATATATCATAGTTTATCTTATTTGATAACTCCTTATACTTTATGTCATTTCAAGGGACAAAACTTTTTTACTATTGATTTTATAATCTATTTATATATAATTATTTGTAGGATAAATTTAATATCATAGGAGGAACAGAATTATGGAACCATTATTTTTAAAACCTATTTTTATGGATAGAATATGGGGTGGTACTGCACTTAAAGATAAATTTAATTATGAAATAGATTCACCAACAACTGGTGAGTGTTGGGCGATAAGTTCTCATAAAAATGGAGATTGCTTAATAGAAAATGGAGAATATAAAGGTAAAAAGCTATCTGAATTGTGGAATAAAAATAGAGAATTATTTGGAAATACACCTGGTGATAAATTTCCTTTGCTTACAAAAATATTAGATGCAAATGATAATCTATCAGTTCAAGTTCATCCAAATGATGAATATGCTAAGAAAAATGAAAATGGAGAGTTGGGCAAAACAGAGTGTTGGTATGTAATAGATTGTTCTGATGATGCAGAAATTATAATAGGTCATAATGCAAAATCTCATAAAGAATTTGTAGATATGATAAATAATAATGAATGGGACAAACTACTTAGAAAAATTAATATAAAAAAGGGAGACTTTTTCTATGTTCCAAGTGGAACTATACATGCTATATGTAAAGGAACATTAATTTTAGAAACTCAGCAAAATTCAGATACTACTTATAGAGTTTATGATTATGATAGAACTGACAATTCAGGTAATAAACGTGAACTTCATGTTCAAAAATCCATAGATGTTACTAATGTTCCTCATACAAATTTTGATACTGATTATAAAATTGTATCAACATCAGACTTTAAATGTACAACATTTGTATCAAATGAATTTTTCAGTGTTTACAAATTAGATGTTTTTGGAAAATGTAGTTTTACACACAATACACCTTTTTCTTTATACAGTGTATTGGATGGCAATGGAAAATTAATACACAATTCTGTGAAATATGATTTAAAAAAGGGAATGCACTTCATATTACCAAGTGAATTTGGAGATTTTAGCTTTGAAGGTAATTTGGAAATTATATGCTCTCATATATAAAATCTAACTAAAAATAGGCCATCATAATGACTTACTTTATGATGACCTATTTTTATAAAATACCTACTTAAACATATAGTATTTTGATTTCATCTTTGTTTATAAAAATCTCTAATAATATATATCAGAAAATTCTATTTTTATTTTTTCTTGAATGTTATATATTCTCTTATCTTCTGTGTAATGTTCACTATTAAAACTCTTCATTGGAAGTGAAATTATGAATTCTGTACCTTTATTCACTTCACTTATTACTTCTATATCTCCACCATGAAGACTTACTAGATTCTTGACTATAGCAAGACCTATTCCACTTCCTTCAGTATTTCTAGATAAAGTCTTATCAACTTGTGAAAATTCTTCAAAAATCAATTCTAATTTATCTTGAGGTATTCCAACTCCAGTATCTTTTACACTTATAATTACTTTATCTATTTTATAATGAATATTTACACATATCCAGCCTCCATTATCAGTAAACTTAACACAGTTTGACAATAGATTCAACATAATCCTCTCAATTTCAACCTTATCGATATAAACATTAATTTCTTCAAGTTCTGTATCAAATAGAATTTTTATATCTTTTCTACTTGCATACTCTTCTATATTCATAAATAAATCTTCTATTACAGATACAATATTGTATTTTGCAAGTTTTAGTGTATAGAAACCAGAATCCATCTTGGTTAAATCTATGATATTATTTATTAATCTTTGAAGCCTGTAAGAGCTTTGTCTAACTAAATCCACATGAGATTTAATATTATTATTGTAGTCTTTTATCTTTTCAGTTCTATAGAAAGAATCTACTAGTTGATTTGAACTTGATATAACATTTAGTGGAGTTTTTAACTCGTGAGACATATTTGCAAAAAACTCAGTTTTGATTTTATCTGTTTTAAATCTTTCAAGCAGTTCTTTTTCTGCTTGTTCAGAATATTTTTTATGTGCTAAATCTTTTATAATAAGCATTATATATCTAGTATTATATATAGCAAAAGGTAATGCACTTAATTCTACTTCTACTATATTATCATAACTATTTATCAACTCATACTCTAGTAAAAGTATGCTTCTATTTTCGTTTAGAACTTTAGCCATATTATCAGTAAATTTCATTTTTTCTTCAGTATTTGCATTCATTAGTAGCCTAATATTAGAGTCTTTTATATCATCTATATTTGTAAAAGCTAGCATATCTAAAAACGACTTATTTGCATAGTTTATACTTAAGTCTTCTTTCAATAAACATATGCCATCAGGTAATATGTCTATAAATCTTGAATAAGATGATTGACTCTCTTCAAGTTTTATTTGAGATATTTTTCGAGAAGTTGTATCACGTATCACAATAATAGTTTTATCAGTCCCACCATTAGTATACTGAGAAAAACTCATCTCTACGTACTTTACTTCACCATCTATTACATATCTTTTTTCTATACTTTCTTCACTTTTACATACTGATGAAAAATCAATACTTTCTAATTTATTTTTAAAAATTTCTCTACATGCATTATTAACATATATTTTGTTACTACCTTCAAGCACTACTATGCCATCTCCAACACTTTCTAAAAAATCTCTGCTTCTCTTATTTGCTTCAATAAGTTTACGTTCGTATTCCTTTTTCTTAGTCTTATCTTCTAGTACACATAATACTCCTTCTATTTGTGAAGCAATAATTAAAGGAGCAAGTATAGCTTGATAAACTTTATTATCGCTTGTATTAATGAGTTTTTCTACATTATTTTCATGTACAAATACATAATGAATACTTTCTATTAAATCATTGAAGTTTTTTATTTTATCAGTCAGTTTATCTTGTTCTTTATAATCTCCAAAAATATTTCTAAAACTCTTGTTTGCATATGTAATTTCTCCATCTTTACTAAATACAACTATACTATTTACTGCTACATCTAATGTAGATTGTAGTCGAGATTCTCTTTTTATAAGTATTTCCTTAAGTTCCTCTATCTTTTCTGTTTCATATATTAATTTTTTGTTCTTTTCTTTCAAACTTTCCGTTTTTATTGTTAATTCTTCATTTATATCATGTAATTCTAGTGCTGTTTTCTTAATATTCTCAGATACTATGTAATTATATAAATAATATATGGCTACATTTATTATTATCTGTGATAAGATTCCCTCTACATGCCTATCATCAATAACCATATGTAATAGATTTGGAATCCTTGATAAGATTATTATTATTATTATTCTATTAAAAAGCTTTTTTTCATTATATTCCCATTTACCTTCATTCGCACTTGAGTTTAATTCAACTGCACTTACAATAAAAATAATTATCATAAATACAGACGTTATAATTCCTAAAGAATATTGTGATGTATCATTTAATAGATAGTTACAAATCCCAGATATTATGAATAAAGATATTATTGTTAAGGTAACAGTTGTTATAAATAAAATTACACTTGAATGAATTTGTTTATTATCTTTAACAAATTTAAAACTTAAGTATACACCTAGCATAGGAAATAAATCTGTTATTGATGATATTGTGATATTAATATCTATTATAGACCGAGTTCTAATTCCCAAGGAATTAAATAAATATATACACTCCAATGCTCCAGTAGCTGTAAAAATTAATCCTAAAAATGTAGAAAATGAATCTACTTTAAATTTTGTAGTATTAAATATAACTATTCCTGTAGCTATTAAGAATACCGCATATATAGCATGTAATAAAGTTTCATATTTATCTTTATCTTTTATAATAAATAATAAAAGTACTGAGCCCATTATTATAAATAAAAGGCTCATGTCTTCTCTTTCTTTTATATCTGGTTTTACAGCAGGCATTATATTTTTCAATACTTTACACTTCCTCTTAATTAATATTTTATACTAATTAATTATACGATACTCGACATTATAATTCCTTCTTTATGCCTCAAAGCAAAAACAGACATTTTCTGCTAAAACAAAATTCTTTTATTTTCTACTCTCTTAGTTATTTTGTTTCTATCGAAGTTTTCCAATATAATCATGCAATTTTTTCTACTAGAATCAATCAAATCTCTGTATTCTCCTAGTGTTATTTCTTTATTTTCTTTTATATAATTTATCAAAGTATTCTTTGCATCTTCATAAATACCTTTGTCCATTATATACAAATCATCTAATTTCTCTACTTTATTACCTATCATTGACTCCAATACTTCAGCATAGTTATGATTTCCTTCAGAAACTTCATCTATTGTCAGTATAGAAGAAACTCCACATGATTTTAATCTTTTTTCTATTTTTTTTGCTATTTCTTTTTGTTTCTCATTTAAAATAACCTCAAAATCAAATAGAGATACTATATTATTTTCTATTTTTATGACATTTTCTGTAGATAATTTTTCTAATAAAATATCCATCTCTCTAGTCTTGAAATTACTTTCTATCTTAGACCTTACTTCTTCTTTTAACATCCCTTTTCTAAGTCTATACTTTTTATGATACTCACCTAAAAGATTTATTGTGTTTTCTTTTAATTTATTATATTGATTTATATGAATATACATATTTCCTATAATAAATACTTTATTTTCTGATATAAGTGTCTCAAGTGATTTTTTTACATGTTCTTCATGAGCACCACTATAACTCATTATTTCTTTTATATTTGGATAATTTTTTAGATTCCTTTTTAAGTACTCTTCTATGATATCTTTAAGTTCACCTTTTTCTTTTATTTTTAATACTTCTATAACTTTTTCGTCAAATCTTTTATGTTTTTTAGGAGATGGGTCAATTATTACACCTCCTCCTATAGTTTCCATTGGAGAATAGCGTCTAACTACAAATGTATCGCCTTTCTTAGATACTATGCTTTCTTCAAGTCTTAACTGAACATAACCACTTTCTCCATTTTCAATTAATTCTTTATCTAGTGGGACTGCTCTACAAAGTATCTCTCTAGTTCCATGATACAATCTTAATCTATCCCAATGTTTTAATCCTTTATCTAAATGATTTACTAATGATAATTTTACATCCAACATCATTGATTCCTCTAGTGAGTTTGGTGCAGCTAAAACATCGCCTCTTTTTATATCATCTACTTTTATATTTGATATATTGATTGCTGTTCTTTGTCCTGCATAAGCTGTATTTTTATTTTCTCCATGAACTTGTATACTTCTTATTTTTGTTTTTAGTACTTGTGGATATATAACCAAATCATCTTCTATACTTATCTTTCCTTCTATTAAAGTACCTGTTATTACTGTACCAAACCCTTTTATTGAAAATACTCTATCTATATTAAGTCTAGCTGGAGAATTTTCATTTTTATCTTCTATATCATCACTCATTTTATCTATTTTTTCAATAAGAGTGTCTATACCTTTTTTAGATATAGAATCAACTTCAATTATTTCCGCGTTTTCAAGAAAAGTTCCTTTTATTTTTTCACAAATATCTTCTTTTACCAACTCTCTAAATTCATCATCTACAGTATCAGACTTAGTTAGAACCACTATTCCATTTTTGATATTTAAAAAGCTTAAAATATCTAAATGCTCAACTGTCTGTGGCATAACTCCTTCGTCTGCGGCTACAACAAGTAAAACTATATCAAGCCCTGATGCTCCAGCTAGCATGTTTTTTATAAACTTTTCGTGTCCTGGTACATCTACAATTCCAGCTCTTCTATTGTTTGGTAAATCAAAATAAGTAAATCCTAAGTTTATTGAAATACCTCTCTTTTTTTCTTCATCTAATGTATCAGTTTCTCTTCCCGTTAATGCTTTTATAAGAGTAGTTTTCCCGTGGTCAATATGACCTGCTGTTCCAATTACTACATTTTTCATTTTTTGCCCCCTCTGAACCTCCCATGACTAAAGTCACAAGTATGCGTAACTATTTTTTAATCAAAACTTCAATACTTATACTTCTAAATTTAATACTATTATTAATTCAAATTTATTTAATTAAATGCGTTTCTCAATTCTTCAACTATTACATCAAATTCATCATCAAATATAGTTCTTACATCTAGTACATATTTATTATCATATACCCTAGCTATTATATGTGCTTCACTAAGTCTTAGTTTCTTTTCTAAAGATGAAACATTCATATGTTCAGGAGTTATTGATATTACTTTTGTGCTTATCGTTTCAAGAGGCATAGAACCTCCTCCTACTTGAGAAAATCCATCTTCTATATTTATGTTGGCATTTAAATTTAAAGCAGTTATTTTTTCAAATAGTTTATTTGCTTTTACTTCTAATTCTTCAATTTTATATGTCAACATTTTTAAGGTAGGTATATTTTCTATAGCCTTTGTCTCATCCAAATACATTCTAAGTGTCGCTTCAAGAGCACATATTGTAAGTTTATCAACTCTAAGAGCCCTAGTAAGTTGATTTTTCTTCATTTTTTCTATATACTCTTTCTTTCCAACTATAATTCCAGCTTGCGGACCTCCAAGCATCTTATCTCCACTAAAAGTTACTACATCTGCACCTTGTCGTACTGAATCTAATACAGTTGGTTCATAAGATAATCCATATTTTGATAAATCTATAAATACCCCACTTCCTAAGTCTTCTATTACAGGTAATTTATATTTTTTACCTAAATTGACTAGTTCTTCTATAGAAACATTTTCTGTGAATCCCATAATTCTATAGTTACTTGTATGAACTTTCATCAATACATTTGTATCCTCTGTAATTGCATCTTTGTAATCTTTTAAATGAGTTTTATTAGTTGAGCCAACTTCAACAAGCTCTGCACCACTAAGAGCCATTATACTTGGAATTCTAAATGAACCACCTACTTCAACTAATTCTCCACGAGATACAATCGCTTCTCCTCCTTTAGCCATTGTACTCAGTACAAGAAGCACTGCTGCAGCATTATTATTTACAACTAGTACATCTTCCGCACCAGTAAGTCTTTTTATTGTACTAGTTAAATGAGAATATCTTGAACCTCTTTCTCCATTATCTAAATCATATTCTAAGTTTGAATACCTTGAAGCAGCACACCATAATTCATCTTTTATATCTTTACTAAGTAAAGACCTGCCTAAATTTGTATGAATAACTGTACCAGTTGCATTTATAACTTTTTTTAAGGATAATGAGTAATTCAACTTAACTCTATCTATCGCAGATTCTATTATTTCATCAAACTCTATTGTTACAGAATTTGATACATCTTCTTTTAATCTTAATATAAATTGTCTTTTAAAATCTATTACTTCTCTCACAGATTCTAGGACTAAACTTCTAGGATATTCCTCTATTATTTCTACAATTCTATTATCACTTAATACTTCATCAACTGAAGGCAACATTGCAAACAATTCTCTTTTGCTCAAAACAATCACTCTTTCTCTATAATATTTTATAAAACTGTAATATATTTTTCCCCTTTTTCAACTACAGAACCTATAATTTTAGCTTCTATTGCTCCATTTAACTTCATATCTCTTACAAGTGCATCTGCAAGTTCTTCTTTTACTGAAATTAATAACCCTCCTGAGGTTTGTGGGTCGTATAAAATATCTTGAACTGCAACTTCTACATCTCCTACAACTTCTACATCTTTAGATACATAATGCATATTTTTATACATACCAGCAGGTATAATTCCCATTTGTGCCATTTCTATTGCACCTTCAATAATTGGTACATGATTTGATTCAATTTCAATACTAACTTCAGAAGCTTTAGCCATTTCTAAAGTATGTCCAAGTAAACCAAAACCAGTTATATCTGTAACTGAATTTACATCAAACTTATCAAAGCTCATTGCTGCATATTTATTTAAATGTATCATTATTTCTATTACTTTATCTGCTATATGTTGTTCTACCATACCTTCTTTCATGGCAGTATTTAATACACCCACTCCAATTGGTTTTGTTATAATTAACTTATCCCCAGGCTTTGCAGTAGCATTTGACAAAACTTTATTTGGGTTTACAATTCCCGAAACTGAAAGACCATATTTAGGTTCTTTATCATCTACAGTATGCCCTCCAACTAAAAGTGCTCCACTTTCTTTTACTTTATCAAATCCACCTTTTAATATTTCTGCAAGCACATCCATATCATGACATGATGGAAAACAAACAATATTCATCGCCACCAAAGGTTTGCCTCCCATAGCATACACATCTGATAGTGAATTTGAAGCAGCAATTTGCCCAAATACATATGGGTCATCTACCATTGGTGTAAAGAAATCTAGTGTTTGAATAAGTGCCATATCATCATTTAATTTATAAACTGCAGCATCATCTGCTGTATCTAATCCCACTAATAGGTTTTCTATATTATCATTTTTAGGTAATTGAGATAAAACTGACGCCAGAACCTCTGGCCCTATTTTAGCAGCTCAACCACCTGCTGTTGTCATCTCTGTAAGTTTTTTTTGTTCTTTTTTCATAAAAGTGCCTCCTTTACTAAATTTCCACAGATACACACATATACATACATATTTATAATACCATATCTATAAGTAAGTTTTGTATTATATTTTAGTCCACACAAATTAAATCTTTTATATTTTCATATTTTTTATCTCCAATACCATTTACATTTTTTATATCTTCAATTGAATTAAATTGTCCATTTTCTTCTCTGTGTTGTAAAATTTTATTGGCTGTAGCTTCTCCAACTCCAGGTAGAGAATCCAACTCTTCTATTGTTGCTATATTTATATTTACTTTTGATTCATTAGATCTATTTTTAGACTCACTTTTTGGCTCGTTTTTTAGATTTGGATTATTGGAACTATCATTGCTTGTCACAGATATTGTTTCACCTATTTTAGGTATTATGTAGTGTTGTTCGTCTTCTAACCTTACTGATAAATTAACTCCATTTAAATCGGCTTCTTTTGTTGTTCCTCCCAGTAATTCTACAGCATCATAAAGCCTCTTATCTGACTCTATAGTTACAATCCCTGGTCTATTTACTGCTCCACTTATGTATATAGTTATTTTTTTGTTTTGAAAATTTTTATCTGTATCTTTAACTACTTTATTGTGACCATTATCTTCATTTTTAATTTCTTTTTCTATAGCATGTGTTTTTTCATTAGATGAATTATTTTTACTTACAACATAAATATCATCTTTAAAAATGTTTGATTTGTAAACGATTATTGATGATATTATTAAAAGAAAGAAAACAAAAAACGAAATTAATTTTACCTTTTTTTTCATATATTAATCACTCCTTTCTTTTAATTATTGACAAATATATGCTATACTAAAAGATGAATTTAAAATTTGGAGGCTCACAATGAAAAGAAATTTATCACTTTTATTAATCTGTTTATTGATATTCACTTCATTTTTAGGAAGCTCTAATATCTCTTTTGCAGATGATGAACCAGCTATAGTTGCCAAACATGCAGTTTTAATGGACTATGAAACTGGAAAAATACTATACAATAAAGATGGAGATTCTAAGCTTTATCCAGCTTCAACAACTAAATTATGGACAGCCTGTCTAGTTCTAAAGGAGGTTAAAGATTTAAATCAAGTAATAGAGATTAAAAATTTACCTCAAATAGATGGTTCTAGTATGTATCTAAAAGAAGGAGAATCTTTTACTGTAAAACAATTACTAAATGCTCTTTTAGTTCATTCTGCTAATGATGCAGCTTTTGTATTAGCTAGATATGTTGGTGGTGGAGATGTGCAAAAATTTGTTGACCTTATGAACTCTGAGGCAAAGAAAATTGGAGCTAATAATACTCATTTTAATAATCCTCATGGATTGCCAGACCCAGACCATTACACAACAGCTCATGATATGGCGCTTATGGCTAGAGAAGCTATGAATAATGATATTTTTAGACAAATTGTAAAAACTAAGTCACTTAAATTTGAAGCTACAAAAGCATACCCTTATGAGAGATACTTTGTAAATACTAATAAATTTTTAACATCACATGATAAGATTACATATAAAGGTCAACCTATAGACATAAAATATGATATAGTTGATGGTATAAAAACTGGATATACTGATGATGCTGGTAAATGTCTTTTATCTAGCGCTGTAAAAGATGGAAGAAGAGTTATCTCTGCTGTATTCAATTCAACTAATGCTGATTTATATTTAGACTCACGTATCTTGATTGATTATGGATTTGATAACTTTAAGTGTGCTACTATTGTTGATAAAGAAAAATATGCTGATACTAAAAAAGTATTATTTACAAAACAGCATGAATTGATTTATGAACCAAAAAATAGTTACAAGATATTCTTGGGAAAAAATGAATCTCAAGGCAACTATAATATTAAAACAGAACTAAATAAAATTGATTTACCTATAAAAAAAGGTACTAAGGTTGGTACCTTAAATGTATATAATAATGATAAACTAGAAAATAGTATAGACCTTGTTGCAAAAAATAATCTTGATAGCAGTCTTCCATTTTTGACTGGAAATAATACTTTGATGACTTTTGTTAAGATTATTGTAGGTATTTTAGTACTTTTAGTTTTATTTATAATAGCTTTAAATATAAAGAAGAAAAAAAGAAAAAAAGCTAGAGGTAAAAGAAATATGAAAAAGTAGAAATTATAGTAAAAAATTTATAATATACCTCTTCTTATAAAATTAGGCACTGATATAGTAATTATAACTACTATCTCAGTGCCTTTAATTTTGTGTTTATGTATTTTTTATACTTATATATTTTTTTGTTTTTGTTTATCCTTAAGCTTACATTTTGAACAGTTTCCTAGACATTCATCGACCATATCTAGACATTCATTAAATGCTACCTTACTGCTATTTTTATGTCTTACGATTAATATATCTTGTTTTTTAGCTTGAGACTCAACCGTTCTAGACATCTTATGTGAAACAGTTGATGTAAGTATAACAACTGCATCCGGTCTTCCTATAGAATTATTTAATTTAGATGACATAGTAGTATATACCTTTGTCTTATAACCCTTTTTCTTGGCCATAACCATATAATCCTTTTCCATTCTTTCATGACCACCAATCACTAATAAGTTCATTAGATTTCCTCCCGCTTTATTTGATATTGATTTTCATTATTATTTATATTATATATAATAATATTTAGAAATAACTTTGTCAATACTTATTGACATTAATTATCATTTTAATAACAATTTTTTTATTTATATTTATTCTAAATATTACCCTCTTTAAATTTTTTAATTTTTACACATCGTAAAATCTCTATATAATAAAAAGCTGTAAGTTTGAATGTTATCATTCAAATTTACAGCTTTTAGAAATCCAATATATTATTTTAAATTCTTTTTTATCCCCTTATTTAATATACTCTCATAGTCGATAAAATCATAAATATCTTCCTTAAAGGCATCTGAAAACTTATGTAATTCTTCTAATGTTAAATCTTCTATCGCTTTTTTATTATCTTCACAATATATAACGATACTTCCCACTATACCATGTGCATCTCTAAAAGCAACATTATTTTTAACTAAATAATCAGCAACTTCTGTAGCATTTAAAAAGCCATTTTTCACTACTTGTTTCATTTTGTCCTCATTTACCTTTAATGTAGCTATCATTCTATCCATTATTTGTATACACATTTCAAGAGTATGTACACTATCAAAGAAACCTTCTTTATCTTCCTGCATGTCCTTATTATATGCTAATGGTATTCCTTTCATTACTGTAAAAAGACCAAATAAGTTTCCATATACTCTGCCAGTCTTACCTCTTATAAGTTCTGCACCATCAGGATTTTTTTTCTGAGGCATTATACTGCTTCCAGTAGTGTATAAGTCATCTATCTCAACAAATCCAAATTCTTGAGAACTCCAAAGTATCAACTCTTCACTTAGTCTACTTAAGTGCATCATTATAATTGAAAAATCACTCATTAACTCTAATAAATAATCTCTATCACTTACTCCATCCATAAAATTATCTACTACTTTTTTAAATCCTAATTGTTCACAAGTTATATTTCTATCTATATCATGTGTAGTTCCTGCCAAAGCTCCACAACCTAAAGGTGATTCGTCTAATATCTCTATAGCATTTTTTATTCTTTTCTCATCTCTATCAAACATACTATAATATGCCATTAAGTGATGCTTAAATGTCACTACTTGTGCTCTTTGAAGATGAGTATAACCTGGCATCATCACAGGATTTTTATCAGCAACATCTTTTATAGTAGATTTAAATTCAGATATTAAATCAACCAAATTATTTGCTTTTTCTTTAGCATACAATCTCATATCAACTGCAACTTGGTCATTTCTACTACGTGCTGTATGAAGCTTCTTGCCAACATCTCCAATTCTTTGAATTAAATTTATCTCAGTAAAACTATGTATATCTTCATACTCTCCATCTAATGCTAACTTTCCATTTTCTACATCTTTAAGTATCCCTTTTAATCCTTCTGTTATAGACTTTCCTTCTTCTTCTGTTAAAAGTCCACATTTTACTTGCATATGGACATGTGCTATACTTCCTTCAATATCTTTTTTGTACAGCACACAATCATATCCAAAAGATTTATTAAACTCTTCCATAAGTTTATTTTCCGCTTTTCTAAAGCGTCCGCCCCATAATTTCATAACTTTCACCTCATATTTTAATTTTTTGTATTTTAATTATAATTCTTATAGCTTAACGAAACTAAAAAATCTCTTGGTCAAAAAGACCAAGAGACGAAATATTCCGTGTTACCACTCTAGTTGGTAAACAATGTTTACCCACTCTATTCTCTTAAGGCGAGATTACCTACTACCATACTAAATTTCAAGTAGTATTCTCCAAAGTTCTTTTCAATATAAAGTGTTATCATTAGGCTCACACCATCCCCCAATTCGCTGAGATTTTCTTTATATCTACTCTCTTTTTCACTGAATCTAAATTTTTATGTTTTATCTATTTGTATTATAATTACTATCTATAAAATAGTCAACCTATTTTCCTATTATATACCGTTTTAAGAACTAAGTGATTCTTTTAACTCTAGGAATTTATAAATTGCCTTTGCAACTCCACTGTCTTGATTTGTATCTGTAACATAATCAGCTTCTTGTTTAATCAATTCTTCTGCATTTCCCATAGCCACTCCAAGACCAGCAAACTTTATCATTTCTATGTCATTATAATTATCCCCAAATGCAATTATATCTTCTCTATCTATATTCATTTTTTCAGCTAAAATTTTAACTGCATTACCTTTATCAACACCCTCATTCATGACTTCAATATTGTTTGGCCATGAGGAAGTTATCTTTATGCCTTGAACTTTTCTCAATTCTTTTCTTATTTCATCCAAAATAGATGGATTCTTTTCTTCTATGATTACAAATTTTAGTATATCTTTTTTAAAGATTTCTTCTCTCAAATCATCTCTTATAATTACTTCTGTCTCAGAACCTAAAAATACACTTAATCTATCTTCACGTCCTTCTATTTTTTTTGAAAGCATAGAATCTATACTATTACATTGATAGTAAATATCGTATTTATCTAATACATCTAAGATATTTAAACATGTTGCTGTATCAATCTTATTTGAATATATTATGTTTCCATTTTGCTCTCTTATTAATGAACCATTACAAGCTATTATTGGCATGTCTTCTTTAAGAAAATCTACATTGCATTTAGCTGAATCGAAGGCTCTTCCTGTTGCTAAAGTTACATTAATACCGCTTTTTATAACTTTTTGTAGTGCAGTTTTATTTTCATCTGTAACTTTATGATTATTTCCTAATAAAGTTCCATCCATATCTGTTACAATTAATTTATATCCCATAATCCAACTCCATAACTTTTTATTGTATACCTATATTTCCTTAATATAATCTAAAGAATTACCCTTATTAGATTATATCATAACTTTGTACTTAAACTATTTCAATTTACAAAATTCATAACATTCATTTAGATTATTTTAAGAGCAAAATAAATCGTTTCTTGTAGTATTTTTCTGAATATTTTCAATTTATAGTCTTATAATGCTAGAAATTTTACAATATATGATATATAATCATATTAAATAAAGTGAGCTATTATAATATTTATATCTATTTTTTACTATTATATATTTTCATAATATTTTAAATCTAGCAACTTTTATAACATTTATTATTGACTAAATAAGGAGTGATAAACTATGAAATTAAAAATTAACAAAGCTATTGAAATGCAGTTGAAAAAAAGTTATGCAATAGAATCTGGACATTCAGAAGATGTATTTGAGATAGACTGTGGTGAAGGTATAAATACAGTATCTTATTCAAACAAAGCTGTAGAAGCTTTTAATGCTTTAGAATTTGATATGATAAGAGGATATCCTCATTCAATTGCTTTAAAAGACAATATAGTAGATTATTGGAAAGACTTTATAAAATTAGACACTGATAGAATTTGTTTGGCAGATGGTTCTATACATGTTATTTACCTTTTAAATAGACTATTTATTGAAAAAGGAGATAAAGTTTTAGGATATTCACCTCAATTCTCAGAATATGAAACAGATATAAAAATGCATGGTGCTATTTATGATTATGTTCTTTTAAAGAAAGAAGATAATTTTAAATTTAATGAAAGGGAATTTATTGAAAAAATAAATTCAGAATACAAAGTAATCTATATAGATAATCCAAACAATCCTACAGGACAAATTATACCTTTATCATCAATTGAAAATATAGTAAAAGAAGCTGCAAAATATAATATAGCAGTTATGGTAGATGAAGCTTATGGTGAGTACATGCCAAAAGAAAATTCAGCTGTCAAACTTCTAAATAATTATGATAATGTAATCGTTTTAAAAACATTTTCAAAAGGTTTTGGTTTAGCAGGACTAAGAGCAGGATATGCAGTTCTTCCAGAACAACTTGTTAGCCCTATTAAAAAGATTTCTACTCCTTACGAAGTATCTGAAATATCTCGTAGTATTGCAGCCAATTTATTAGATGATGTTCAATTTATAGAAGAACTAAAGGAAAAAACAAAATATATAAAAAATCAATTATTAGTTCCATGGAAAAACCTTAATATAGCTGAAACTAGTGATACTGTATCAATTATGACAGTTGAACATAATAACAAAGACATAGATTTACAACAAGAATTTGCAAAATTAAAAATAAGAGTTATATCAGGCAGTGATTTCACTGGACTTGATAAGAATTTCATAAGATTTAGAATGCCTGAAGAAAAAGAACTACCTGAAGTTATAAAAGCATTCCAAATAATTGATAATATAGAGTAAATTATATTATTTATAAGGGACATATTTTAAAGCTAATATGTCCCTTTAATTTTTTAATTATTTTACTGTACTTCTATTCATTAATTTGTTAAGTTCCATTAATATTGATGAAATTAATGCTAGACCTAAACAAATTCCCAACTGATATAGTCCAAATGTTGTTGGTATAGAGAATATTCCTCTTAACACTGGTATTAGTGTTAAAGAGTAAAGTCCAAAGCAAACTACAACTGCTCCTATAACATATTTATTACTGAAAAAACCTAATTTTATTAATGTTTGATTATTAGAACGTGCAGGTAATGTTTGCATTATTCTAGATAATATCAATGTTGAAAATGCCATAGCCACTCCAAGTTCTGGAGATACCTGTAATCCTATATATTGTGCAACTATTGTAACTACACCTATTATACAGCCTCTTATAGCAACTGCTTTCAATGTTCCTCCTGCTAGTATACTTTCATCTGGATGTCTAGGAGGCTTATTCATTATATTTTTTTCTGACTTTTCAAAACCTAATGCAATTGCTGGTAAAGAGTCATTTACTAAATTTATAAATAAAAGTTGTAAAGCTGTAAATGGATTTGACCAACCTGCAAATACTGCAAATAGTATAGCCACTATAGCTCCTAAGTTTCCTGCAAATAAATAAGTAATTGATTTGATTATATTACTGTATACGGTTCTACCAACTTCAACAGCGTTTACTATACTTGCAAAGTTATCGTCAACTAATACCATAGCAGATGCATCTTTTGCTACATCAGTACCACTTCCCATACCAATTCCTATATCTGCTTGTTTCAAAGCAGGTGCATCATTCACTCCATCACCAGTCATTGCAGTTATATTATTTTTATGTTGCCATGCCTTTACTATACGAATTTTATTTTCTGGTGAGACTCTAGCGTATACACTTATATTTTCTAATTTTTCATATAGTTCCTCTTCGCTTAACATATCAAGCTCTTTTCCAGTAAGAGCTAAGTCTCCATCTTCCATTATGCCAATATCTTTTGCAATTGCTGCTGCTGTTGTTTTATGGTCACCAGTTATCATAACAGTTTTTATTCCTGCACTCTTTGCCTCTTTTACAGCATCCATTACTTCTTCTCTTGGTGGGTCTATCATTGCCATTATTCCAACCAATGTCATATCATGCTCATCATCAATTGAAGGTGTAAAATCGTCTTCTGGAACATCTTTTATTGCAAAAGCCAATACTCTAAGTGCTCTATTTGAAAATTCTTCATTTTTATGTTTATATTCTTCTATTATCTCATCTGTTATATCTACTTTTGAACCATTCTTCAAAGCATATTTACATCTGCTAAACACAATATCTGGGGCACCTTTTGTAAACATTATATAATCTCCATATATACTATTTACAGTAGACATAAGCTTTCTATCTGAGTCAAAGGGTACTTCATTTATTCTGATATACTTACTTCTTAATTTATCATAATCCAAATCATTTTTACTTGAATAATTTATTAAAGCTACTTCTGTTGGGTCTCCAACTTCTTTACCATCACTTGTTATATGAGAGTCATTACATAATGTAGAAACCATAGTCAATAATTTAGCATGATAAGAATAATTTACTTTTTCTTTACCTAACTCATCATTATTAGTTCCATACATATAATAATCAACAACTGTCATTTTATTTTGTGTAAGAGTACCTGTTTTATCAGTACATATAACACTTGTTGAACCTAAAGTTTCTACTGCTGGTAATTTTCTTATTATGACTTGTTTTTTTGCCATACTATTTGTTCCAACAGCCAATACTATAGTGACTATTGATGATAAAGCTTCTGGTATAGCTGCCACTGCTACTGCTACAGAGAACATGAATGAATCTAGAATAATTTGTGTCATTTCTCCATTTCCAGCTATAAAATAATTTCTTGCTACTTGAATTATAAATATTAAAATAGCAAGTACTACAATACCTACACCAAGCTTTTTACTAAAATCCTCTATTTTTTGTTGTAATGGTGTAAGTTTATTTTCAGCACTTTCTAAAAGCCCAGCTATTTTACCCATTTCAGTATCCATACCTGTTCCAGTTACTACAAAAGAACCTCTACCATAAACAACTACAGCGCCACTAAATACCATATTTTTCTGGTCACCTAAACTTACATCTTCACTTATTTTTTCTGTATGTTTTAAGACTGGTTCTGATTCTCCAGTTAACATACCTTCTACAACCTTTAGAGATTGTGCTTCTATAAGTCTTCCATCTGCTGGTATGTAATCGCCAGCTTCTAAGAATACAATATCTCCAACCACTAAATTTTTTGCTGGAATTGTCATTTTTTTATTGTCTCTTATTACTTTTGCGTTTGGTGCAGATAAATTTTTCAAACTTTCTAATGAACTCTCTGCTTTTTTTGTTTGTACAACACCTAGAACAGAGTTTATGATAATAACTGCAAAAATTATTATAGACTCCACGGTTTCACCTAAAAATATTTGTACTAAAGCAGCTATCAATAGAATTATTACTAATGGGTCTTTAAAACTCTCTAAGAAAAGCTTATAAGTAGGAACTTTATCTGCTTCTTTTAATTCATTAGCTCCATTTTTTTCTAATAGCTCTTCTGCTCTTTCTTTGCTCAAACCAGATAAGCTTGAGTCTAAATTCTTAATTACTTCTTGATAAGTACTTTTGTAAGACATTTGTTGCCCTCCTCTTTAATAAATTTATTTTATGTTTGGGGACCCTTATGTATACTTGAAATTTAAATTTTTTTAAATAAAAATTCCTTGAATAAAAAAAGACCCCAAAACAAACATACCTAATGCTTATTTTGAAGGTCTTGCTATCAAGGAATTCCTTGCTAATTAACCGAGTATTTCTACTGTCTTGACGATTAATTACCACTTTCGTGTAAGCTACTCCCCTTCGAGTAGTTATCTTAAATTGTATTTACATTATATCACTTTACACAATTAATAGTCCAGCTTATTTTTTATTTTAACCTAATTTTAACAAACTATATCTTAATTTATATGTAAATATTCTTCTAAAGTCAAGTCATTCATTGCAAAGTTTTTACTATGTTCAGTTCCAACATATCTATAATGCCAAGATTCATACATATATCCTGTTATATTCTCTTTACCTTCTGGATATCTAAGTATGAAACCATATTTATATGCATTTTCATACAACCACTTAGCTTCTTCTGTATTATTGAACTTTTCATTTGCCCAACAAGATTGGTCATCTCCTCCAATATCAAAAGCAAGTCCAGTTTGATGCTCACTTTCTCCAGGTTTAGCTGAAAATCTATTTGCTTCTTCCTCCCCATGTTCTTTTATATATGATTTAAATAATCTATCTTGATATTCATAACTTCTATATGTACTAAAAGCTTTTAAATTTAAGCCTGATTTTTGAGCATCTTCATTCATTTTATAAAAAGCATCTCTCGCTTCACTATTTTCCTGTGGAGAATAGTCTTTAGGCAAGCTATACTTTTTATTTGCTATTATAATATTATTTATTGATAACACATTTACCCCTCTCCTGTATTTACTTAATTCATCTTTCATAATTGTATGCCCTTCACTAGAACTATCGATAAACATTTCCACAAAAACTATCAATATAGCAAAAATTATGGCTACACAAATTTTCTTTTTCATATACTACACCTCCATAATTGAAATTTAATACAGAAAAATTTCAAGACAATTTTTCTTATATTGTAATCATACCACTAATTTATTGCAACTTATTTAAGCAATTCTTAAGAAATTCTTATATTTTTTCTTTATACGACTAAAAATAACAAAAACTTTTTCAAAAATTTCATATTATAGTGCATATATTGATTTTTTTCCAAATGATGTATAATATATTTATAGAAACTTATAGGTACTATATAGTACTTAATGTTTTTACATGAAAGGAGACAATAAAGTGACAGACAAACAAAGACTTATTATAACTATTGCACAAAGAATTTTTGACCAAAAAGGTTTTCAAAATACTTCAATACTGGATATTGTAAAAGAGTGTAAAATGTCTAAAGCTACTTTTTATAAGCACTTTGAAACTAAGGAAAGTTTTATCTGCGAAATAATCAATTATTATGATGAAAAGTTCTTAGAAATTATACATTCCATCATCTGAGAAATTAAACAGAAAGATAATTGCCGTATGGGAAAATATTTTTTCTAGAACTACTATAAATACCTATATAAGAGAAAACTTTTCTGAAGTGCAGCGTAAGGCTACAAGTAAACTGCAAAAAAAATCCCGAGCTAATTTATTGAATGAATACAAGCTCAGCTTATTTGATAAATATGGGGATAAAATAGAAAGCATCATATTTGACTTAGTTTTCTTATTGGATGCTCTAGTTCATCAGTTTATATACATTATTCATATACAAAAAAGAGAAATAAATGTATATTTTATTGCTAAATTTACTATACAAATTCTAGATTTAGTTGTAGAAAATATGGATAATCTAAATCCTTTAATTGAAAAATCAATGTTTTTATATGAACAAGAAGATGAAGCTTACTTTTCCATTCATAATAAATCACTATTTTTTAAAACGATACAAAATATAGAAGAACTAATCAAAACGGATACTTCTCTCCTTGAAAACCCTAAGTTACTACAAGCAACAAAAAAATTATATATCGAGGGCAAAAATCAACAATATGATTCTTTAATTATGGATGCAATGATTACATATTTAGAAAAAGAAGACACTTTGAGACCAAAAGTACTTTTATTGAATAGTATTAAAAATCAATTAAAAAAGGAGACGTTATAAATCATGGAAACCCAAAGTAATAATAAAAAAGGAAATTTAATAATAGCAATTGTAATGACTGGCGCTTTTATAAGTTCTCTTAGTCAAACATTACTATCAACAGCATTACCTAATATAATGTCAGATTTTAAAATTACTGCTGATGTTGGTCAGTGGTTAACGACAATTTATCTACTTATTGCAGGTATTATTGTACCCACAACAGCTTATTTGATAAACAGGTTTAGTACTAGAAAATTATTTATTACATCAATGACTATCTTTTCTATAGGATGCGTTATTGCATTTTTTTCTAATAGTTTTTCAACTATGTTGATTGCTCGTGTCTTACAGGCAATAGGTTCTGGCTCTTTAATGCCACTATTACAAGTTATTATACTCTATTTATGCCCTGTGGAAAAACGTGGTGCAGCTATGAGTTTGGTTGGTATTACAGTAGGATTTGCTCCAGCAATAGGACCAACTTTGTCTGGCTGGTTGGTAGATTCATTTGGTTGGCACAGTTTATTTTTGCTTCTTTCTCCTATAGCTATATTAGATGTTATACTTTCGTTTATTCTATTAAAAAATGTTGGGGAAACTCAAAAACTAAAATTAGATATACCTTCAATAATACTGTCTTCTCTAGGTTTTGGTGGTTTGTTGATTGGATTTACTAATCAAGGTAATTATGGATGGACTAATATTGCCACATATTTACCAATATTTATAGGAATTATATCATTAATTTTATTTACATTACGTCAATTAAAATCTAAAGAACCGTTTTTAGAATTGAGGGTTTTTAAAAATAAACCATTTCTTATTTCTACAATATTAATTATGATTGTATATGCTTCAATGATGTCTGCTACATTAATGATTCCTCTATATATCCAATCTGTAAGGGGATTTTCTGCATTGTCTTCAGGTTCATTAATGTTACCTGGTGCTATATTGATGGTTATACTAAATCCAGTTGCAGGACGTCATTTAGATAAATATAGACCTCATGCTCTATCAATATTAGGAACTGGATGTTTATTTTTAGGGACTCTATCTTTTGCTTTTTTAGGCAGGGATACATCTTTAATTCATGTATCATTAATGTATTGTATTCGTATGATTGGTATCTCAATGGTTTTAATGCCATTAACTACATGGGAGATTAAAACATTAGATAGAGAACTCATATCTCATGCCACAGCAATTAATAGTACACTTCGTCAGATATCTGGAGCTATAGGTTCTGCTATACTTATTACTATAATGACAAGTGCTACTAAAAAAGCTCACATGAGTTCTGCTATACTGTCTAATATTCATGGAATAGATGTTGCATTTTCAATAGCAGCTACTCTTGCATTTATTGGTTTAATTGTATCTATATGTTTTATAAAAGGACATCAAATTATTAGAAGTTAATATAAAAAAGGAGTTGTACATGAACAATTTAAGTTTGTTCTGTGATAACTCCTTTTTACTTATTTTAACCAGTGCAATTTTAATTATTCTATATTTTCCCTATATAGTCACCTACCAAACACTCATTTGTTTTTACCAAAATAATTGTTTCTAACCTTACATACATTCTTTGTCATTATTTTTCTGATAAGATGTACATATATGAAGTTTTTTAACTTTGATAGATATTGTGAATGAGTAGAGAAAAATTCATCTGGTGAGGAAAAAACACCATAATCATGTACGATAGCTTCTTTTTGAATAAAAGTATCTTTACCATTCCAATCAATAGATGTGTTCTTTAAATCATTTGTAGCTATTGCATACTTTTTGAATGTTCCACTCTGATTAAAAAATTTTTTCTGAATTGCTTCTAAGTATTTTTTATCAGTTATGACTCCCTCTAAAGCAATCCACTTATCTTGATAAAATACCTCTACCCAAGTATGGAGAATATATTTTGGAGCTAATAGTGAAATCACTTTGGATGTAGCACCTCGTTGAAAATCTTTTGTCACATCAAAAGCATGAAGCCGACAAGGGATATTAACTGCACGTAATAATGCCATTAAAAGAGTAGCTTTTGTATTGCATTGTCCCATACCATCATTTAATACCTGTACTGCGCTTAACATATCAGAAGCATTATATCCAAATAAAATATCATTCTGGACAAACTCATAAATAGCTTTTATTTTATGAAAATCATCTAATTCCAACCACTTATTTGATGATACAAAAAACTTAAGTTGTGGTTCATTATAGTTTAGCATTTTTGTTTCTTCTAAATATTCTTTATTCATAACAAAGCCCCTTTCTTAGTACAACTTTATTATATAACGAGAATATTTAATATACTTTCAAAAACTCGCTATCTTTCAAAGATAAAGAAACGGGCATTCCCATCATTCGCTTAACTGTACCTGCAAAGTGTGACGGAGTATCGAATCCAGCAATCATAGAAGCTTCTGTAACATTTTTTCCAGAAAGTAATTCTCTGAAAGCACACTCCATTTGATGAAATAAAATATAGCTTTTTAAAGGTATTCCAATTTGCTCTTTAAACAGATGTGATAATCTACTTGCTGATAGTGACACTTTATCTGCAAAACTTGAAATAGTATGATTATCACAATTACAAGTACGTAATAAATGAAGTAACTCAGTAATTCTGTCATCATAGTGTTTGGGAGTTGCAGGTATATTCAAATGTTTATTAAGCATTTCCATAAATCTTAAATATTGTTCTTTATTGGATTGATATATCAAAGAAGTTCCTTGTTTACGTAATTCCTCTAATCCATCGTTGTCACATATCCAATAACCAAAATCATTCATTTTTGAGGTAAGCTGTTCTGCGTATATAGATGTAGGTTCAATAATAGCAGAATAATAAACTTTTTTTCTTGCTGAAAATGAGTGAGAGATATTTTTATCTACTACGATACAATTACATTTAACTAATTTTTCATTAACTGTTATTTTAATGCTGTCTTCTATTCCTATGAACAGTTGTAGCATACAATGGCTATGTGTATCTGCTTCTAAATTGTTTGTAATCATACCAATCCTATCCTCTTGCCAGAAAATTTTATTTATAATGTTCATTGTATCACTCCATTCTTCTAAAAATATCACTCTTTATTTTAATATATTGTAATATGTTTGTGAATATATTTTGATAAAAGGCTCTGAAAGCATACCTAAATATTAAGTAGAAACCTTTTCTTCTACCCTTCTATCTTAGTTCTGGCCAATATTCTTTATTAACTTCTATCATTTCATCCAAAATTTCTTTAGCGACATTCATACTTGGAACAGTTTTATTTAATGTAAATGCTTGTAAAGCTTTTTCATAACTATTTTCAATATAAGCTTCTACTATCAATTTTTCGCTGTTAAGCTGTTGCATCATTAATCCTTGTTGGAATATAGGTATTGGACCTCGAGCAATAACTTCTGGACCATCTTTACCAATATATGCTGGAATTTCTACCATTGCGTCATATGGCATGTTTGGAATAGCTCCACGATTTTCAGTTATAACTAAAAAACGATTATGTGTATCATTTTTGATTGCAACTGCTAAATCACTAATCCAATCCCCATGTGAGCCTGCATAAAATGCTTTTTCAGAAATTTCTCCAGTTTCTAAGTAATTTTTTACACCTTCAAATAAATCTTTTTCACGGCTCTCCATAACTTCATTTGCACGAGTACGATTTATATTTGAATGTTCCACTGTTTCTTTACTCAAAAGATAGTATGTTAAATAAGTGTTTGGTAAATATTTAGGGAAGCTTTCTAACATTGTATGAACTGATTCCCAAACATGTATCCAACTACTTACAGCATGACGATTTCCTGTAACACGACTTTTTTTTAAGTTTTCAATATAAGATTTTGGTAGTAATATTTTATTTTCTTTTATGTATTCTTTAATTTCTGCCATTAAATCTCTACGTTTATAATCTATTGAAGTAAACCACCCAAAATGATTTAGACCAAAATAATCATAGTGTATATTATGGACATCCTTAATGTCTAATGAACCAGCTATCATATCTATAATAGCTATTGGCATATCGCAGATATTTATAATTCTTGCGTTTGGTCTTAACTTACGACAAGCTTCAGAAACAATTGCAGCAGGATTAGAGTAATTTAATATCCAATAATCTTTTTTAGCATACTTTTCCACATCATCAATAACTTTTATCATTGGTTGTATTGTACGTAATCCATATGCCATACCTCCACAACCACAAGTTTCTTGACCTACACAACCATATTTCAATGGAATTTTTTCATCTTGCTCACGCATTTCATATTTACCAACACGCATTTGTGCAAATATAAATGTAGCATCTGTATAAGCTTCTTTTTCACAATTAGTTACAGTTAGCTTAATATCTGTTTTAATATCTTCTTTTAATATCCAGTCGACAACTACAGCTACTTTATCTTGACGTTCTTTATCAACATCAAATAAACGAATTTCATCAAGCTCTAACTCTTTTTCTCTTAATGCAATTGACTTAACAATACCTGGAGTAAATGTACTTCCTCCACCAACAATAGTAATAATCATAATAGTTATTCCTCCTCTATAAACTCTATATAAATCATATGTATCTTTAATAAGCTTCTAAAAAATCTTCTACTGCACGTCTTACCTCATGCACATGAAGTCCAAAAATTATTTGTATATCTTTTCCTTTCCTTACAATTCCACTATTTGGGGTTAGGTTAATTATGTCTTCATTAATCTTACTTTCATCTTTTACATTAACACGTAATCTAGTGATGCAATTTTCTACTGTATTAATATTCTCTTTTCCACCTAGTCCATCAATTATATTTTCTATACCTATATCTAAATTAAGTTGTTTTGATTGTTCTTTGCATGTAGCTGTACTCTCATCTTCACGACCTGGAGTTTTATAATTAAATTTCTTAATTAAAAAACTAAATACTACAAAGTATACAATAATTTGTGCAAATCCTAATATCATCATTACTGGCCAGTGTGTTTTTTCTATACCTACTGTGGTATTCATTATAATTGATACTAATAAGTTACCTCCACATAATGCAGTAACATCAAATATTTTTAATAAAGCTATAAAAAGACCAGCTATAACTGCATGTACAAAGAATAAAAGTGGTGCACAGAATACAAACATAAAGTCTAATGGTTCTGTTACAGAGGCTAATACTGCCGTAATTATTAGTGGAATAATTGTTGCCTTAACCTTCTTTTTATTTTGCTTATATGCAGTATAAATAAAGGCAGCTCCTATACCTATATAGCCAAACATCTTTGTAAATCCAGTTGCCATATAGTATATACTATCTGAGAAACGCTCAACTGGTAAATTCATTTCTGTCATAACTATAGCATAGGCTCCTGAAACTGTATCTGCACCAACTTTAAGTACTCCTCCTAAATCAGAGAATTGAAATGGTGTATAGATTAAATGGTGAAGTCCAGTTGGTACTAATATTCTCTCTAAAAAGCCGTATAAGAATAAACCAAATGTACCTGTATCTTTTATGACATTTGCAAGAGAAGCTATTCCTTGTTGGGCTAATGGCCATATAAAGTTACTTACAACACCAATTAAAATAGATACAAAGAACATACATATAAAACTAAAGTTTGCTCCAGAGTATATCTGCAAAGCTCCTTTGAATATTTTGTTGCTTGTACGATTAAATACATATCCAACGATACATCCTAAAATAATTCCACCAAATACACTTGTGTCCACAACTTGAATACCTAAAATAGTAGCTTGTCCAGTCCCTATCAATCCAAGCATTTTACTTTCTTTTGCTAGTTTTCCTAGTGAGGTTAGCATAGTATTAGAAGCTGTGAGGTATATTATATAACTCATAAACCCAATCAATGCTGCTTTGTGTTTCTCTTTTTTTGCTAGTGCAGCAGGAATACCTATAGCAAATATAACAGCAAGATTATTAATAATAGCCATTATACAGTTATAAATTAAGCTTCCAAATATTTGTATTGGCTCCCATTTGAAAAATGGAAATACTCCTAATAACATATCGTTTGTAAGTAACACACCTACAACCATTAATATGCCTGCACTTGATAAGTACATTAATGGTTGAACCATTGCTTTTGCAAATGTTTCTAATCCCCCAAGTAGTTTCTCTTTCAATCTTAATACCCCCTCTTAAAATTATATATTTCTATTATTAATTCATTTCATTCTTATAAGATTTTTGTTAGGTGCAGTAGTAGATAAATTTTTTCAGGTTTATCTAATTTATATCTAAATTCTTTTTCAATATATCCATTTAACTTTTCTAAATATTCTTTATTTTTAGGATGATTGTTAATTAAATAATCGTACATTTCAAGCATTTTATCATCCTGACAAATTTCATTCTTAAAAATTCTTTGGGCAAGAAATTTAAGATGAGTTCTAAAACGTAATGTACTTAAACTCGATTCATCTAATTCTAATCCATAACATTCTTTAATCAAATTAACACTACCTTTTACAAATTTTAAAGTATCATATGCCAAATTATCATTTGATTGTAAATTGACAAAATGTAAAGCTATATAGCCTGCTTCATCTTCAGGCAAATGGATGTGACATACTTTGTATATAATGTCTAAAGCTTTTACTCCTAATTCAAATTCTTTTGAATACATCATCTTTATATCCAAAAGCATTAAATTAGGTAAAAAAACATTATTTTTCATCCTATCTATTGCAAAACTAATATGTTCTACTAGAGATAATATTCCTTTATTATTAAACTTTCCCTCATTTCCTGGTATAAGGCTTATAATTTGTTGTGAAGCATCCATCACTTCTGGACTTACATTTTTTAACAATTCTAAGAATTTTGTTTGCATATGGTCTTGAACATAATAAATCTTTTCTATTTTATCTTCATTAACTTTATCTCCTGGACGTTTATTAAAACCTATGCCAAGACCTAGTAAAATAGCATCTTTTCCGTCATTAGTTACTGTAGATAATGCATTATTATTAAAGATTTTTACTACTCTCATATTGAATTAATCCTTTCCTATTATTTCATAATTTCAATAACAGTATCTTGCCCTGCAACAACCTCATTCTCTACTATGCAATTTATTTTCGGGAATTCGCTATGATTTAGGACAATCATTATTGTTGTACAATCAATTCCCTGAGAAGTTATTTTTTCTCTTTCAAAACTTATTATTGGATTACCTTTTTTAACAACATCTCCTTGAGACACTTCACTTTTAAACCCTTCACCTTGTAAATTAACAGTATCAATTCCTATATGAACTAATATTTCAACTCCATCATCTGAAACCATACCAAATGCGTGCTTTGATTCAGTAAGCACAGTTATTTTACCATCACAAGGAGCTACAACAACATTACTATTAGGAATAATTGCAATTCCATCTCCCATTAACTTTTTTGAAAATACAGAATCGTTTACTTTCTCAATCTTAATACTGTTACCACTCACTGCTGCATGTATCTTATAGCTTTTATTCTTCTTGAAAAAACTTAACACAGAAATTCCCCCTCATTAAATATACTTTTTACTTTTCAATACAAAAAAGGCATAAATCCTCAGGATAAAAATATCCAAGAACTCATGCCTAATTTAATAGTTACACGTTTCAAATTATATACTCATTATAAAACCTTCTCAAAAATATTGCAATATTTATTTTAATTTTATTTTTTAATTCGACAATATTTATTATGCTATTTAAGCTTGTGATTTATTTTTTTATGAAAAGGCTGAATCACTAGAATATAGTTCTTCAGCCTTTCCAAATTAAAAATATTGTATTCTTATAATACAGCTATTACTTCTATTTCAACTTTAACGTCTTTTGGTAATCTAGCAACTTCTACACAAGCTCTTGCTGGTTTATTTTCTCCAAAATATTCAGCATAAACTTCGTTTATAGCTCCAAATTCATTCATATCTTTTATAAATACTGTAGTTTTAACTACATTTGAAAAATCAGCTCCACTTTCAGCTAATATAGCTTTAAGATTTTTTAAAGATTGAGCAGTTTGAGCTTGTACATCTCCTTCAACTACTTCCATAGTTTCTGGTACAAGAGGAACTTGTCCAGATACAAATAATAAGTTTCCAGCTTTTATAGCTTGAGAATATGGTCCTAAAGCTGCTGGTGCATCATTAGTATGTATTACTTCATGTTTCATTTTAAAATCCTCCTAATTTGTTAATCTAATACACATAAAATGTATCTTCATACACTATTATACTATTTTTATTATATATTATATACACTTTTTATTATAATTCTATAATTTTAAAACCTTTTTCTTCTATAGCTTTCTTTATTTTAGCTATATGGTCATAATCTATTGTCTCTAATATAAATTCCGCACTTTGTTTTCCTAGAGCTTCCCCTGCTGATAATTTACCTTGATTAGCACTTAAAATATTTCCACCATTCTCGCTTATTATTCTAGTTAGTTCAGCAAAGTTTCCTGGCTTATCTTCCATAATTGTACTAAATGAATATCTTCTTCCTTCTTTAGCTAAAGCAACACCTATTATTCTATATAATGAATTTATGTCTATATTACCACCAGATATTATACAAACTACATTTTCATCTTTTGCTGGTACATACTTACCACTTAATATAGCAGCTGTACATACAGCACCAGCACCTTCTGAAACTATTTTTTGACTTTCCATCATAAATAATATTGATTCTGCAATTTCTGTTTCTTCAACCACTACTATTTCATCAACTAATTCATTTATTATTTCAAAAGTTAAATCTCCTGGAGTTTTAACAGCTATACCATCAGCTATTGTAGTATCATTAAATGCTGTTGTTACTTTTCCATTTTTTATTGACTCTTTCATTGAAGGTATATTTGCAGTTTGAACACCAACTATTTTTACATTAGGATTTAATGCTTTTGCTGCAACAGCAACACCAGAGATGATTCCTCCACCACCAACTGGGCATAGTATAGTATCAACTTTATTGTCTAGTTGTTCGAAAATCTCAAGAGATATAGTTCCTTGTCCTGCTATAACATATTTATCATTGAATGGATGTAAGAAAGTTGCTCCTGTTTCTTTTTGTATTTCAACAGCTTTTGCATATGCATCATCATAAACCGCACCATTTAAAACTACTTCTGCTCCATAACCTTTAGTTGCACTAACTTTTGCTAAAGGTGCAGTTGCTGGCATTACTATTGTAGATTTTATACCAGTCATTTTTGCTCCTAATGCAACACCTTGAGCATGATTTCCTGCACTTGAAGCTATAACTCCATTTGCCTTTTCTTCATCTGTTAAACTTGCTATTTTGTTACAAGCTCCTCTTAATTTAAAAGAACCTGTTTTTTGAAGATTCTCACATTTGTAAAACACATTTGCTCCTGTCTTTTCACTAAGTTTAACGCTTTCAAGTAAGTCAGTTCTTTTTACTATGTTCTTGATGGTCTCTCTAGCTTCTTTCACATCTGTTAAGGTAACATTTATCATTTTATTCCACTCCCGTAAATCCAATTTTTGTTTATTACTTTCTATATAATTCTATATCTTTTTTTTTTAAAAATCAACATGTAAACGATTTTTATAATTTTTTAATTAATCACAAAAAAACTAAAAATACAACAATTGAATACAATAAACATACGTCTTCAATTCATTTAAATTACATTAAATGATAATTTAAAAATATTTTTTACATTTTTATCAAAATAACAATATATCCTTTACTATTTTTATTAAAATTTGTATTTTATATTATTTTATTCACTTAAAAACTGTTTTTTTAACTTTATTTAATATTATTAAAGTTAACAAAGTAGTATAAAATATGTCTTATTAAACAACTTCAATATAAAAGAAAGTTTTACTTTATTTTTATTCAAAGTTAGAAAACTATACATTTGTAATAAAATATAATAAAAAAACCAAAGTATTAATTAAATCAAAGATTTATTTTGTATAACAATCATTTTTTATTAAAAGGTATTTTTTATTTTAACGTATAATTAATAAGGTTAAATAGCATTATTATTTTAATTTTATACTTTACTTTTTCTATAAACCTACTATAATTAAAGTATAATCATTTTGCTAACTTGTTTATTTTGTTATAAAAATGTGAAACTTATTACATAAGGAGGAATTTAACATGAAAAATCATACTTATAAAGAAATCAAAAACATATATGGAAAAATAAGCCCTTTTGAATTTAAGGACAAATTAATAGATATTGCAAAATACACTGCAAAAGAAAATAATAGGGAATTACTTGATGCAGGTCGCGGAAATCCAAACTGGACTTGTTCAACTGCTAGGGAAGCCTTTTTTACTTTTGGTCATTTTGCCATTACTGAAACTCGTTCTAATTGGGATTTAGGTCACTTAGCTGGAATGCCTCAAAAAAAAGGTATTAAAGAAAGATTTTTTAAATTTATAAATGAAAATATAGATATGCCTGGAGCATACTTAGCTAGAGATATTATAAACTTTGGTATAAATGAACTTGGATTTGATGGAGATGAGTTTGTTCATGAACTAGCTGATGGAATTATTGGTGATAATTATCCACTTCCAGATAGAATGTTACCTCATATGGAAAAAATAGTACACGATTACCTAGTTCAAGAAATGAAATACGATATATCAGGTAAATATGGTGATGTAGAGATTTTTGCTGTTGAAGGTGCTACAGCTGCTATGTGTTATATATTTGATTCATTGATGGCAAATGAACTTCTAAAAAAAGGAGATACTATAGCCTTGATGACTCCTATATTTACACCTTATCTTGAAATACCTAATCTTCCTCGTTATGACTTTAAAGTTGTAAATATAAATGCTAATGAAGTTGATGAAAAAGGTGCTCACACATGGCAGTATACAAAAAAAGAATTAGAGAAACTTCGTGACAAGTCCATTAAAGCTTTATTCGTTGTTAATCCTAATAATCCTGCTTCTATAGCTATGGATGAGACATCTTGTAATAATCTAATAGATGTAATTGAAAATTATAATAAAGATTTAATGATAATATCAGATGATGTCTATGGAACTTTTGTAGAAGACTTTTCATCATTGATGTCAAAATTACCTTACAATACTGTCGGAGTTTATTCTTATTCAAAATATTTTGGAGTTACAGGATGGAGACTTGGCACATTTGCACTTCATAAGAAGAATGTTTTTGATAAAAAAATAAATGATTTAACAGGAGAGCTAAAAAAATCAGTTGATAAGCGCTACAGTGATATGAGTCTTAATCCTTCTAGTCTTTCATTTATGGAAAGAGTTGTTGCTGATAGTAGACTTGTTGCTCTTAACCATACTGCTGGTCTTTCTACTCCACAGCAAGTACAAATGGCGTTTTTCTCTGCCTTTGCATTGATTGACAAAGTTGACGCTTATAAAAAACTTAATATGAGTATCTGTCACAGACGTCAAAAACTATTGTTTGAAGCTTTAGAGCTTCCAATTAACGAAAATAAAAACAATGCTGCATATTATACTCAGTTTGATATTGAAGAATGGGCTAAATTAAACTATGGAGAAGATTTATTTAAATTTATAAGTAAGAATGCCTCTCCAGTAGATGTCCTTTATAAATTAGCTAATGACTATTCAGTAGTATTACTTAGTGGAAATGGATTTTATGGCCCTGAATGGTCAATTAGGATATCTCTAGCAAATCTATATGATGAAGCTTACACTAAGATAGGAAAAGCTATAAGGGAAATACTAAATGGTTATATTGCTGAATGGCAAAAAATAAAAAAATAATTATATTACACTGAAATATCTAAATTATATGAATAAAAGAATTTATGTAGACCTTAACTACTTTTTTTGATATAATCCTATCGGAATTATAAATTTTATTTATGAAAGGCAGAGAATAGTATGAGTATTAAGAAAAAAGTTGCCATAGTTTTTACTGGTGGAACTATATCTATGACAGTAGATGATAAGGTAGGAGCTGCTATACCAACTTTATCAGGTGAACAAATATTATCAATGGTTACCAATATTGATAAAGTTGCAGACGTTGAAGTTTTTAACTTTGATGAAATTCCAGGACCTCATATAACACCTTATAGAATGATGGAATTGAAAAATTATGTAAATGATTTATTAGCAAGAAAAGATATTACAGGAGTTGTAATAACACATGGTACAGATAGTTTAGAGGAAACAGCTTATTTTCTAGACCTTACAATTGACAACATAAAACCGGTAATAGTCACAGGTGCTATGAGAAGTAGCTCTGAACTTGGATATGATGGTTCAAGTAATTTATCTGCATCAGTTTGTACTGCTGTATCCAAAGATGCTATGGGAAAAGGAGTCCTTGTAGTTTTAAATAATGAAGTATTATTAGCTTCTGAAGCCACTAAAACAAATACTCTTTCTTTAAATACATTTAAATCTTTAACTAGTGGACCATTAGGGATAATTGACTGCAATGAACTTGTCCTTACAAGAGATATTGTAAATAGAACAATTATAGACACGGATAAAGTAGAATCTAAAGTTGCTTTATTTAAGGCATATGTAGGAGAAAATGCTGACTTTATAAGATTTGCTGTTGATAGTGGCTATAAAGGTATAGTTATTGAAGCAATGGGTAGAGGTAATATTCCTCCACAAATGCTTTCTGGAGTTGAATATGCTAGAGAAAAAGGACTTCCTGTTGTTATAGTTTCTAGATGTCATTCAGGTAGAGTGTTTGATAGTTATGGTTACTTTGGTTCTGGTAGAGACTTAAAAAATCTTGGATGTATATTTGGTGGAGACCTTCCAGGTCAAAAAGCTAGAATAAAACTTATATTAGCACTTGGAAAAACTGATAATCTTGATGAAATCAAAGATTTCTTTGAAAAAGGAATCTATTGTTAATTATAATAATGTTTAAAACAACAATGAGAGTGTCTAAGAATGAACTTTTTAGTTCATGAGGCACTCTTTTTTGTATGAAATCAAATCTATTTTCATAATTTCAACAATGAAAAAAGGCTTATCTCTATTTTGAGACAGCCTTATTTATTTTATAGCTTTATATTTTTATTCATATTTTTTAGCTATTTAACAACTACATTGACTAATTTTTTAGGTACAGCTACAACTTTAACTATAGTTTTACCTTCAACTAATCCTTTTATTTTTTCATCTTCTAAAGCTACCTTTTCCATCTCTTCTTTAGATATATTTGAGTTAACAGTTAATTTTCCTCTAACTTTTCCATTAACTTGTACAACAACTTCTATTTCATCTTTTACTAAGGCTTTTTCGTCGTATTTAGGCCAATCTATATCAAATACACTTCCTTCTTTACCTATCATAGTCCATAATTCTTCACCTAAATGAGGTGCAAATGGTGCAATTATAGTTACTATAGTTTGTACACCCTCTTTTATAACTGCTTCGTTTATATTATCTAACTCTTTATATTTATACATATCATTTATTAATTCCATAAGAGCTGATATCGCAGTATTAAATCCGAATTTTTCACTTAAATCAGCAGTAACTTTTTTAAGTGTAGAATGTATGGTATATCTCATATCTTTATCTTGAGAATTTAATTCTCCAAACTCTACATCCTTTTTAACCACATCTGCTAACTCGTCAACCAATCTATAAACCCTATTTAAGAATCTAAAGCATCCATCAACACCTTGCTCTGACCAGTCTAAATCTCTTTCTGGTGGTGCTGCAAATAATACGAAAAGTCTTGCAGTATCTGCTCCATACTCATCTATTATATCCATAGGAGATACTGTATTCCCTTTAGACTTACTCATTTTAGAACCATCCATAAGTACCATTCCTTGAGTAAGTAAGTTTTTAAATGGCTCATTGAAGTCTACCATTCCCATACTCTTAAATGCTTTTACAAACCATCTTGCATAAAGTAAATGCATTATAGCATGTTCTACTCCACCTATATATTGGTCTACTGGATGCCATCTATTAACTAGTACCTTACTAAATGGTTCATTTTCATTATTGCTATCTACATATCTTAAGAAATACCAAGAAGAATCAACGAATGTATCCATAGTATCAACTTCCCTTCTAGCTGGCTTTCCACAGTGAGGACAAGTTGTTGACATAAATTGCTTTGAAGTAGTAAGTGGAGATTCCCCTTTTCCAGTAAATTCAACATCTGTTGGTAAAAGAACTGGTAAATCTTCTTTCTTAACTGGAACTATTCCACATTCATCACAATAAACTACAGGTATAGGACAACCCCAATATCTTTGTCTTGAAACTAACCAGTCTCTTAATCTATAATTAATAGTTCTCTTTCCTCTACCTTCTTTTTCTAACTTATCTATTATTCCTTCAAATCCTTCTGAAGCATCTAATCCATTAAACTCTTCTGAATTTATCATTTTGTTATCTTCTGTTATTACATCTATTATTTCTAAATTGTATTTTTCAGCAAAATCTCTATCTCTTTCATCATGTGCAGGAACTGCCATTATAGCACCTGTTCCATACTCAACTAATACATAGTTAGCTATCCATAGAGGAACTTTCTTACCATTTAAAGGATTTATAACATATCTACCTATAAACATTCCTTCCTTTTCTACATCAGCTGCTGTTCTTTCTATTTCTGTCATAGTGTGCATTTTTTGAACAAAAGCTTCGACATCTGCTTCATATTCAGTACCAGCAACCAACTCTTTAACTAACTCATGCTCTGGAGCAAGTACCATATAAGTAACTCCATAAGTTGTATCTGGTCTAGTTGTAAATACTGTCATAGATTTATCAGTTCCATCTATATCAAAAACTAAATCTGCTCCTGTACTTTTACCTATCCAGTTTTTTTGCATTATTTTAACCTTTTCTGGCCATCCATCTAATGTATCTAAATCATTAAGTAATTCTTCTGCAAATTCAGTAGTCTTAAAATACCATTGCTCTAAGTCTTTCTTTAATACTGTTGCTTTACATCTTTCACATGCTCCTTGAACAACTTGCTCATTTGCAAGAACAGTTTCACAAGAAGGACACCAATTAACATAAGATTTCTTTTTATATGCAAGTCCATGCTCTAAAAACTTCAAAAATATTTCTTGAGTGAATCTATAGTATTCTGGAGTTGAAGTCGCTACTTCTTTATCCCAATCATAACTAAGACCTAATAAATTTAATTGCTCTTTCATTTCTTCTATATTTTCCATTGTCCATTTGTGTGGATGTATTCCATGTTTTATAGCTGCATTTTCAGCTGGCAAACCAAAAGAATCCCATCCCATTGGATGAAGTACATTATATCCTTCCATCTTTTTGAATCTTGCGACAACATCACCTATAGAATAGTTTCTAACATGTCCCATGTGTATCTTTCCAGATGGATAAGGGAACATTTCTAATGTATAATAATTAGGTTTTTCAGTTTGTGCAGTATCCATTTTATATTGGTTATTGTCTTTCCAAATTTTTTGCCATTTCGATTCTACTTCTTTAAAATTATATACGCTCATATTTTACCTCCTATTTTTAGTTGTGTACAACTACCTTATTTAGTATTATTTACTTATAATTTCCAAATAATTCTTTGAAAATAAAAAATCCTCGTCACTAAACTTGCGTTTAGGGACGAGGATAAATCTTCGCGGTACCACCCTAATTAGCCTACTTTATATAGACTCTCTTAGATAGCTTTTAATCCAGCTATGGAGAATAGATTTCAATCTAGTAAGTTCAAAGTTATATAATATTAGTTCTCACCTTCCACTAACTCTCTGAAAAAATATAATCTTTTACTGCTCTAGTCTATTCAATTTAATATAATTTTTTAAATTTTCTAATTATAATAACATATATTATCATGTTTATGCTAATGTGTCAATATCTATATAAGGTGCATCTTTCCATAATTTTTCTAAATTATAAAATCCTCTATTTTCCTCATTAAATACATGAACCATTATGTCTCCATAATCAAGAAGTACCCAAGTTTGAGTTCCTTGTCCTTCTTTACCTCTTGGCTCTAATCCTAGTTTTGCTAATTCATCTTCCACATTATCAGCAATAGCTTTTACCTGTCTCTGAGAAGATGCTGTAGTAATAATAAAATAATCACACAAACTAGAAACTTTTCCTATATTTATTATAACTGTATCTTGACCAAGTTTATCTTCTATGGCATCATATGCTATTTTTGTCATTTGTTCCACTGTCATATAAAAATTCCTCACTTTCCTAATTAAAATACACCTAGTTATTGTAACATATTAATACAATTTTGTAACATAGTTAACTTTAAATTTATTAATATGTTTGCCTTTATGTAGTTTTTTTATAATAACTTTTCTTTAATTAGATAGTTTCTTGCCATAACTGTTCTTGGATGTATCTCTTCTTTTTTATTGATGACAAATATTAAAGTATTATTAAAAGAAGTTAAAAGTGCTTCATCAAGCTTACCTCCATAAGCTAATTCTCTTAATGTATCTACAACTGGAAATTTTCTTCCTTCTTCAATTAAGTCAGCTATGTAAATTATTTTTTCTAAAAGAGACATATCCTCTCTTCCTGTTGTATGGTATTTAATTGCATTTATAATATCTTCATCTTCTACTTCAAACTCATACTCACATATGTATGCCCCAATTACACTATGAGATAAGGAGCGATTTCCATCCTCTATTGGGTCTAAATATATTTCATACTTATTGACATAATCCTCTATTTCCTTGTCACTTAAATACTTTGCACAATCATGAATCATTCCTGCTAAATACGCTTTTTCCTTGTCACATCCATAAATCTCACATAATTTTTCAGCGCATTTTGCAACATTTTTTGAATGGCTAAGCCTCCCCACTGGTAGCATTTGATTTAATCTCTGGTTAATATTTTCTAAGTTCATTTAATCATCTCCATATTGATATAGTTTATTTTCATATAAATAATTCTCTACATTTTCGGGTACTAAGTAACGTATTGACTTGCCTTCATTTAGCTGTTCCCTTATATATGTGGACGATATATCCAGTGATGGAACATAAACTGTTATAATGTCAGCATTATACTTCTTAGTTAGTTTTTCTATAGTCTCTTGTGACCTTAACAAGCTAATTCCTGGTCTAGTAGCAGCTATAAAAGTAGCTAACTCAAAGTTTTTCTTTACATCTTTCCACTCTTCAACACTACAAATAGCATCTGCACCTGTTATAAAATAAATGTCTGCATTTTTGTATTTCTTCTTTAAGTATTTTAATGTATCTATTGTATAAGTCCTTTTTTTTCTTTCGATTTCTACTTTTGAAACTAAAAAATCTTCGTTGCTTTCAGTTGCTAGAAGTGTCATATTATATCTATCATACTTGTCTGTAGTGATACATAATTTATGTGGTGGATTTCCTGATGGTATAAAGATAATTTTGTCAATGTCATACTTGTCTCTAATAAATTCTGCTGTTGCTAAATGAGCATAGTGTATAGGGTCAAAAGTACCTCCCAATATACCTATTTTGATTTTGCCTTTATGGCGATTAAATTTCTCTAGTTTTTCAGTATTTTTCAACTCTGCCTTCTTAACTAGATTTTCACTTCTCATATTTTGTCTCCTTTTAATGTTATAATACTATTGTACCATTATTTTTTATTTCTTAAAGCTTATAATTTGTTTTTTTGGGTATATAATTATATTTATACGCTAAAAAATGCTTTAAAAAATAATTATTTAACATGGTTTCACTTTACTTTTTAATAAAAATAACTTTTTACTATTTTGTCTTAATTTTGATAAAATATAACATATAAATATAAGTTTTTTATTAAATTTTATTAGTTGTTTTTGTTAATATAATTACATACAAAAAGGGAGGATTTATGGGCATAATTACGAAAATAGAACAACAAAAAAGAAATGATGATAGAGTTAATATTTATGTAGACGATAAATTTTTTATTGCTATATTTAAAGAACTTGTTTATACATTTAATCTAAAAAAAGGGAATGAAATAAATGAAGAGGAATTAAAACCCATTTTAGATGATGAAATGTATATAAAAGCTAAAAATAAGGCACTAAATATTTTATCTCATGCTGACCAGTCTGAAAAAAAAATAAAAGAAAAGTTAGCATCAGAATTTGATGAGAACATAATTGAGAGGGTTATAGATTTTCTTAAAAATTATAATCTAGTAAATGATAGTGTACTAGCCCAAAAAATAGTTAACACAAATGTTAACTTAAATAAATGTGGCAAAAACAGAATTAAGCAAAATCTATACAATAAAGGTATCAATAGAAGTACAATTGATGAAGCAGTATCTGAATTAGATAAGGATACTGAATTTGAAAATGCTATGTATCTAGCAAAAAAAAGGTATGAAAGAGTAAAGAATGAAGATAAAAAGAAAATATATCAAAAAATTTCTCAACATCTTTCCTATAAAGGCTTTGATTATGATATTATTAAAAGAGTTTTAAATAAACTTTTAAATTTTGATGAATACGATATATAAGTATAGATACCAAGGAGGTAAATTATGAAATTAATTATCGGTGGTTTAAGCTTTTTATTAGGATTATATAATATATATCAATTATATAGAGAAGATAGTATGAGATAAATATTATTTTTAGATATAATATTTATTATGGAGGAGAAATAAAATGAAAAGTCAAAGAAGATTTAAAATTTTAGATATTGATGTATACCTACAACCATTTGAATCTGATATAAAAAATCGAATGAAGCATTATGAAGATATGAAAGCAAAAATATTAACCAACTATAAAGATTTTAGTTCTTTTGCAAATGCCCATCTTTACTATGGCTTTCATCAAACAAATGATGGATGGTTTTATAGAGAATGGGCTCCAAATGCAGACAGCTTATCATTAATTGGAGACTTTAATAATTGGAACAGAAAATCTCATCTTCTAAAAAAAGTGAGTTCTGACAATTGGGAAATATTTATTCCTGGTAAAGATAGCTTACCTCACAAATCAGAGGTAAAGGTACAAGTCACTGCAAACGGAAAAACATTTGACCGCATACCACTATATATAAAAAGAGTAATTCAAAAAGATTTTTGTGGATTTAATGGACAAATATGGCAACCAAATACTTCATTTATCTGGACTGACAGTGAATTTGACTTAAAAAACATAACTTCTCCACTAATCTATGAATGTCATATAGGTATGTCTACTGAAAGCGAATCTATTGGAACTTATAATGAATTTACTGAAAATATACTTCCTAAGATAAAAAAAGCTGGCTACAATACTATTCAGCTTATGGCTATTATGGAGCATCCATATTATGCATCTTTTGGATACCAAGTTTCAAATTTTTATGCAATCTCCTCTAGGTTTGGTACTCCTGAAGACTTAAAAAATCTCATAAATACTGCTCATTCAATGGGGATTGCTGTTTTATTAGATTTAGTTCACTCTCATGCTGTAAAGAATACTTTAGAGGGAATAAATGAGTTTGATGGAAGTGAACATCAGTTTTTCCACTCAGGTTCAAAGGGAAATCATCCTGCTTGGGGTACAAAACTCTTTAACTATGGTAAACCAGAGGTAATACATTTTTTACTTTCAAATATAAAATTTTGGTTAGATGAGTACCATTTTGATGGCTTTAGGTTTGATGGTGTAACTTCAATGTTATATCATAACCATGGTCTTGGAGTTTCATTTGATAGTTATGAAAAATATTTTAGTATGAATACAAATATTGAAGCCATAACATATCTTCAATTTGCAAATGAATTAATAAAAGAAATTAAACCTAATTCAATAAGTATTGCAGAAGATATGAGTGGAATGCCTGGTATGTGTATCCCTATAAAAGACGGCGGAATTGGATTTGACTATAGACTTTCAATGGGAGTACCTGATTTTTGGATAAAAACTATTTCTAACTTATCTGATGAAAACTGGGATTTAGGTAAAATGTGGTATGAGCTTACTACTAGACGTCCTAGTGAAAAAAATATAGGCTACTGTGAATCTCATGACCAAGCATTAGTTGGCGATAAAACAATTATTTTTTGGTTAGCTGACAAAGAAATGTACTGGAATATGGAAATAAACTCAAATAACCATGTTATCAATAGAGCAATGTCTCTGATTAAACTAATTAAGTTAATAACTTTTTCTCTAGCTGGTGAAGGGTATCTAAATTTTATGGGAAATGAATTTGGGCATCCTGAATGGATTGATTTTCCACGAGAAGGCAATAATTGGAGCTATAAGTATGCCAGAAGACAATGGAGTCTTTCAGAGGATAACAATTTAAAATATAAACAATTATTAAATTTTGATAAAGCCATGCTTGAACTTACAAAATACAGTGATATTTTTATCCAAAATAGCCATGAACTTATACATATGGATAATGATAAAAAGATTTTGGTGTACAGTAAGGGCAAATATTTATTTATATTTAATTTCCACCCTAATCTAATGCAATCAGTTGATATTTCAAAGTTTCAAAATACAAACTACAAAATGATATTAAATACTGATATGGTAGAATTTGGAGGAAACACAAAAAAAGAAAACTTAATAGATTATGATGTATACTTTAGCTCAACTCCACCTTCTTCTAAAATACCTATTGCCTCTCGTACAGCAATAGTGCTTTTAGATAGTAGTATTTAAAGTTGGTTTTCCCAATATAATAACACTCATATTAAAATAAACACTAAAAGCCAAATAACAATTTAAATACAAAATGTTATTTGGCTAATTTAGTTTATTACTATTTAACTATCTTTTACATTCAGTGCTATAATTTCCAACTTTTAATTTGTGGTATTATATTCATCTTAACAGTTTGAGTCTTTAAAGCTTTTCTAAATTTCTCAGCTAAAGAATTCTTTAAACATTTTGCTAGAAGCACTCTTTAAGTCTTCTATAGACTCCCAATGTTGTATCATAATCCACTTTTGAGACTTTTCATCATATAAAAGCTCCGTATCAATAAAACCAGATTGAATAGAATGAAATTTTAGTTCACTTTATATTTATTTTATACATTTTTTCAATACCTTAGAAATAGGAAGCGCTATTATAAGACCTATCAATACTTGCATTAAATTACCTGGTATTGAAGTAAGAGGTACTATAAAATTACCATAAAGTATAACTTCTGTTACATAATATCCAAATAGCATCCAAATTGATGAGACACATATTCCTATTACATTGATTAAAAAATTATTCCCATTATTACCATTTGCCCATGCAATCTTTCCAAGTAAATAACCCATAACTCCTCTAACTATAAAGGTAAACGGTGCCCATAAAGTCCACCCAGATATCAAATCAAAAAGTGACATACCAATAGCCCCTGATAAAGCACCTTTTTTACCTCCAAATACTATTGCTGATATGAACAACATTGCAGTTCCTAAATGCACAAGCCCACCATTTATAGATATTGGTAATCTTATATTTATAAATTTAGTTGCAATAAATACTAATGCTATTAATAGTGAGGTTTCCACCATGTCTTTCGTTGTAAATTTTTGCTTAGCTGTAACTTCCATACTATATCCCCCTATCTATTAAAAATAATACTTATTAAATAAATTTAACAAATTTCCATTTCCTTTGAATCCTAATGCACTTAAACTTTTATCCAAAACATTTAGTACATGTTCTATTTTATTTAGATTTGCATTCTCTCCCATATGACCTATTCTTAAAATAGTATCCATATATTGATTTAATGATGTTGCAACAAGTGTATTATAATTTTTAAACATGTAATCAGTAAGCTTTAAAGCTCCTATACTTTCAGGAATTTTTATAGCTGTAACTGTGTTAGAATACCCTTCTTCTAAAAATAATTCTAGACCATATTCCTCAATAGCTTTTCTAACACTATAAGCTATTTTTTCATGTCTATTTAATACGTTTTCTATTCCCTCTTCTAATATATTATCAAAAGCTTTATCAAGCCCCATTATGTCACTTATTGGCATTGTGTAAGGGAAGTATTTTTTTTCATAATAGCCTTCCCATATATTTAAATTACAATAAAAACCTATTACATCAGTTTTTCTATTTTTTATACAATTTTTTGCATCCTGACTTATCCCAACTATAGTAAGTCCTGCTGGTGCAGAAATAGCTTTTTGTGAACCACCTAATATTATGTCTATTTTAGATTCATCTACACTTAATCTTTCTCCTACCATACCTGCTACAGAATCAACTACAGTTAATATGCCATGTTCCTTAAGTAATGGGCATATTTTACTTACATCATTTAGTACACCAGTTGGAGTATCACAATGCACCACTGTTGCATACTTAAAATTACTATCCTTATCTAAAAATGCTTTTAATTCATCAATATCTATACTTTTTGTATATTTACTTGAAAAAAGCACATATTCTCCACCATACATTGTTACAAAATCTTTAAAGCCCTCTCCATATATACCATTATCAATTACAAGCACTCTGTCTCCCTTTTCTGTAAGTGATGCACAAGCTGCTTCAAGTCCTAATATGCCTTCACCACTCAATATGTAAACATCATTTTTTGTACCAACTATATTACTAAACTTTTCACATGTCTTTTTATAAAACTCAACAAAATCAACATCTATATCTGGATTTGTTGTCTTTTCTGCTCTTGCTAACCTTACATTTTCCCTAGTTTCTGTTGGCCCTGGTGCATAATTAATCTTATTGTTCATATATATCAGCTCCTCTTTATTTTCTATACAATTATTATACAAAATTTTCATTTTATATGGTACAATTTTATATTTTTCTAGAATTGTACCAATACATTTTCTAATATGAATAATATCAGCCATTAGACATATTCTTGATTACACAATAAAATACAGAGCAAACATCATTTTAAATTGTTTGCTCTGTAACTATACTTCAATCTATTTAATTATCTTTATTATATCCTTTTTTATTACCTAAAAACCAACCATAAATATTTATATTTTATTCACTATATCTTACTCTATCAATAAGAGATTCTTTATTAAAACTTCGTCCTATCAAATAAGTTGTTATAAATTGAGCTATAAAAATACATATAACCATCAGTAGGATTGGTACTATTGGCAAAGAATACGTTGCATAAGATAATCCAGTCTTTTTTAGAACCATAACGGCAATATATCCCAATATCCCCCCAAATAAAATACTTCCTATCATCATTCCAGAAGTATAAGATATCGCCTCTGAATTAAGCATTTTTACCAATTGTTTATTAGTAAGACCAATCGCTTGAAGCATGCCAAGTTCTTTCTTTCTAGTAACTATGCTAGTTATCATTGTATTTACAAGATTCATAAATCCAATCACACCTATTATACCTGTTAGTGTGTATCCCATTATTTTTATAAATGAAATAGTAGCCTTATTTGATTCAATTCTACTATCTATAAAATCTGTTTCTAAAAATCCATTAGATTTAGCAATTTTCTTTATACTATCTTTTACTTCTTGATACTGCCCTTCTTCAGTATATATTCCCAAACTACTTGTTGAATCGTATTTCAAAGTTCTATCTATAAAATCTTTTCCTATACCAAAACTTGGAACTCCCATAGCTATTGCTTGAACCTTAAATTCTTTTTTTATCTCTTTATCTCCATCATATAGAGTTAATTTTATTTTATCTCCTGCCTTTACTCCCATTTCTTTTGCTGTATCAATATGAGTAATTACTATTTCATCCCCAGTTTGAAGTCTTTCAAGATTTATTTTTCCATCTACTAAATTCTTGTTTAATGATTTTACATCATTTTCGTTTATACTTTGCAAAAGGTCATGTTTAAATTCAACATCATAACCTTCCATACCAATCTTTACACTTCTTGCAGACTCTATTTTTTTAATTCCTTCTATTCCCTTTATTTGATTTAAAAAATCTTTACCTAAAGGATTATTCATTTGTAAAATATTCAAATTATTTTTAGGATTTTTATCACTATCCATTTCATAACCAGAAAGTCTAACTTCTATATCATAAGGAAAATGTTCTCTTGCCATCTTCTCAGCATCAAAACTTTCTAAGGAAGTCGATACAGTTATAAATATAGTTCCACTAAGTATAAGTGATGCCAATGTCATGTAAGTACGCTTTTTATTTCTTTCTAAATTAGCATGTGATAATCTCTTTAAATTTATATTTTTATAACCTTTTCTCTTATTTTTGCTACTTATTTTATTTCCAGTATATCTTACTGCATCAACAATAGATACTTTTGATGCCACTTTCATTGGTTTTAAAAGTGATAAAACAACAGATATAAAACTTATTACTGCAACCAATAATATAACTGGTAATTGTGATGATTTTACATCTATATTCATAAATGATTTTATTATAATGTTTGCAAGCACATAACCTAAAATTATTCCTATTGGTATTGATATTCCTGCTAATATAAATCCTTCTTTAAATACTATATTTTTTATTTGTTTTTTAGTTGCACCAATTGCTCTAAGTTTCCCAAATTCTTGAACTTTTGTAACTATTGAAATATAGAATATATTGTATATTACTAAAATACTAGATAATACAATTACTAATCCTACAAAAAATCCACCCATAATTGTTTCCATATCTGGTTTTAAAGCATTTATATAATTTTCATTGACAACTACATTAACAGTATCCAATCCTATATCATTAGCAATCTTATTTAATTTTTCTTTTGCTTGTTCTATTGACAAGTCACTTTTATCTTTTAATTTAACATATATATTAAAATCTTCTTGTGACATATCTCTAGTGTTTTTCATATATTTTTCTGATATAAGAGCATTATAATATTTACCCGCTTCAGATATTTCGCTAGTTTTTAAAATTCCAGTTATAATAAACTCTTTTTCAATTCTTTTTATCGCTTTTATAGTCACCATAAGATATCTTTATTTTTTCACCTAGCTTCTTATTATTATAACCCAATGCCTTTAAAGCTCCACTATCCAATACAATTTCATTCTCTTTTATTGGCAATTTCCCTTTAATAAATTCGAAATTGTTTAGTTTTAAAGCATCTTCATTCATATATGCTAGAGAGATATTTGAATCATCTTCTAATTTTTCAACACCTACTCCATTCATTTCACCAGACAATTCAATGTCTGCATGATTTCTCAATATATTAACTTGCTTTTCGCCTACATTAGCCAACACACCATGATAATTTCCTGAATACTTTATAGTATTTTCTTTTTGATATGCACCTGCATCAACAATATAAATCCCAATAGATGAAAGCATTAAAGTTGAAAGTATTATAGTGATTATTATTAGAATACTTTTTGATTTATTTTGCTTTAAATTACTTTTTGCTATTTTAGTAGTATTAATCATTTTTATCACCAACCTTTGATACCCTACCATCCTCTATAAATACAACTCTATCAGCCATTTGAGCTATGCTGCCATCATGAGTTATCATAACTAAAGTTTGACTGTATTTCTTAGACATAGACTTCAGTATACTCATAACCTCATCAGATGTTTTAGAGTCTAGGTTTCCAGTTGGTTCATCAGCAAGTATTATAGCTGGTCTTGTAGCCAATGCTCTTGCTATTGCTACCCTTTGTTGTTGACCACCTGATAATGTATTTGGTAAAACGTCGTGTTTATTTTCAAGTCCCAATGATTTTAAAAGTTCTTTTATAAAATTTTCATCTACTTCTCTACCATCTAGACCGATTGGTAACACTACATTTTCCCATACATTAAGAGATGGAATTAAATTATAGCTTTGAAATATAAACCCTATTTTTCTTCTTCTAAATACAGCAAGTTCTTCTTCTTTTAATGTAAATATGTTTTTATTATCTATGTACACCTTTCCAGATGTAGATATATCAAGACCTCCTATCATATGTAAAAGTGTACTTTTTCCAGAACCTGATTTTCCTATTATTGCAACAAATTCACCTTCATTTATTTCTAGGTTAACATTATCCAAAGCTCTTACTAAGCTTTCTCCTTTTCCATAATGTTTTGATAAATTTTCAGTATATAATATTTTCATAAAATTATCCTCTCATTCTAAGTTATTATTACCCCATATTTTATTACTTTTTATTTCTGGAGTTGTTTATACTTATATAATAAATGTAGAGGCTTACATTTTCCTTTCATTTAATATTACATAGTTGTAAGAAACAAAGAAAACTTACTTCCTCTCCCTACTTTTGAAGAAACTATAATATTTCCACCTTGTTCTTCTAAAATTTTTCTACTTAGATACAATCCTACTCCACTACCTTCTATAGATTCAATTTCCTCAGATACACCTCTATAAAAACGCTTAAATATATTATTAAATTCATTTTTTTCAATTCCTCTACCATTATCCTCTATTATAACTTTAAAGTAATTGGCAGTTTCTTTTACAGATATATTTATTTCTCCATTTATTTGTGTATATTTTACAGCATTATCTAGTACATTAAAAATACTCTCTTCAGTCCATTTTTTATCATGTGGTATAATCCTACTGTTAAGTTCATTTAAATTTAATGTTATGTTTTTATTCTTAGCTTTAGGAGTTACACTTTTTACGGCATTTAGAATAGTGTTTTTTATGTCATTATCTTCTTTTTTTATGTTTATCATGCTAATTTCTAGTCTTGATATGTTTACTAAAGAATTTATTAAATTTTCTAATTTATTTATAGAAGCTTTGTTGGTTAATAAAAACTCATTAGCTTCATCTTCTTCTAATTCCTCTTCTATAAGTAATGTATTGTATAATTTCAAGGATGCTAAAGGAGTTTTTAATTGATGGGAAATATCTGTTACCAATGATTTTACACTTTCTTTTTCTTTTTCTAATTTAATAAATTTTATCTTTAAACTTCTATTCAACTCATATAAACAGTTATTTATCTTACTAAATATGCCTTCTTTAAAATACTCATTGTATTCTACTAGATAACCAGATTCTTCTAACTCAGTACTTTCCTTCAAGTAATTTTCTTGCGACATCTTATCTACTATAAAATAAATTTTACTCAACCTTTTATTTATGCATCTTATAAAATAATATATTATACCTATAACAACTATAAACATCATAAAAAAAATAAAAATTGACTCTCTAAAAAAAGATTTTAAGTATAGAGCAAAATTTTTATCATTTGACATTTTATTTTCTAATCCATATCCAAATTGTTTAAGTGCCTTTTCTCCAATAGATGCCTTACTATAATCAGAATTATAAATAGACTTTACTATATCTACCTCATCATTTGGATATTTTTCAATCAATATTCCAGCAATATTCTGAGTATTTTTTATTTGATGTTCATACAGTTTATGTAATCTACCGTATTCAAAAAATATAAATACAAGGGCTACTATCAATACAGATAAAACAGAATATACAATAACCCTTCTCATTATATAATCATCTTTCACACTTAAGCCATCTTTGAGGCTCACATTTTTTAACATTTTTTTATACTCCTTTCCCCCCACATATATCCAACCCCTCTTACTGTTTTTATGTACTTAGGTTCAGATGGATTTTTTTCAACTTTTTGTCTAAGTCTTCTTATATTTACTGCAATCGTATTATCATCTACAAAATTGCCACTATTATCCCACAAAGATTCTAACAGTTGCTCTTTAGCCAATGTCTGCATAGAATTTTCCATCAAATATTTTAATAGTTTAGTCTCTGTTTTACTTAAAATTATCTCTTCTTCCTTATCATCAGTTTTTATAATCAATTTATTTTCTATATAGTGAAAAAATAAATCATCACAAACCAATAGAGTATAATTTTTTACTGTATTTACCCTTTTCATAAAGGCATTCACTTTTGATATTAATACCATCAAGCTAAATGGTTTTGTAATATAATCATCTGCACCTAAATCATACCCTGTGACAATATCCACTTCTTCATCAAGAGCTGTCAACATTATTATATAGACATCACTTTTCTTTCTAATCTCCTCGCAAAAATCAAAACCACTACCATCAGGTAGACCTATATCAGAAATAATTAAGCTTATCTCCTCTTTTGCAAAAATATTTTTTGCTTCTTCTATAATAAATGCATTAAAAACATTGTATCCTTCTTTTTTTAATTTAAAACTAATTCCTCTATTTAAAGATTTGTCATCTTCTAAAAGTAATATATTATTCATCCTTCTCCCCTCCATTATTATACATACTAGCTAAATTATATCATACTAGTAAAACCATTTTATTTATCAATTTGTAAATATATAAGAAGTTGTTTGCATGATTTTATTTACTTAAAAAACATACTCATAGTACAATTTAATATGATTATTTTTTATAAAATATAATTTTACTCAAAAATAATCATGCTTAAGTAAAAAAAACAAAGGAAATTAAGATTTATATAACTAATTTCCTTTGCTTTTTTATTATTGTCTTAGATTAAATTACTATCTACTAACTTTTGCTCATTAATTTTTATTTTGACTTTTTACTCTTTAAATCTTTTTGATTAAAATTTAATAAGTATATTAATGTACTTGAAACTATAAATATAGTCATACTATTTGAAAAACCTAAATCTCCTGTTTTAGGAGATTTTTCTTTAGTTTCCCTTTTGGACACTCCTATAGTAGAACTTTCTCTAGGATTTCTTTTATCAAATTTTTTATTTTTATCACTATCAGAATTTTCTATATCGTTATTAGGGATACTCCCTTCATCATCATTAATATTTACTTTATTTTCACTTAATACAAAATCATCCTTATGATTATTACTTATTAACCCATCTTTAGATTTAATACTAATTCTTCCATCTATACTTTTCGATATTTCTTTTTTGTACTCTATATATTTAATCACTATGCTCTCTAGACTTCCAAACTCCTTTAGTATTGGTTCTTTTGAAAAACAAGGAAACTCATCCCCACCTGATGCTATATAATCATTAGTTGCAACTACATATTTTTTATTCAAATCTAATGGCTCTCCATCTTTTAGAATATCTGTTATTTTTTCTCCTTCTTTTTGTTTTGGGTCAAAGTGATATGAAATTCCTCCTACTTGTAAAAAGGCGGAATTTTTCTCTGGATAAAGCTTTACTCCATGCTCCAATACATCTTTAATTTGTGTTCCTGTAAGCTCTTTAGTAACTATTGTATTGCTAAAAGGGAATACGTCTACAATATCTCTTCTTGTTATATTCCCTTTCTCTATCGTATACCTAATATTTCCTCCATTAAATAAAGAAATATCAGCCTTAGTTTTATCCAGTAAAATATCACCTATTAAATTACCTAAATTAGTTTCTTTTGTCCTTACATTTTCATACGAACCATCTAAAGTATTTTTAGTTACACCTATAACTTTATCTAATATTTCTTCTTGTTGTTTTTTTATTTCATCAACCTTTTTACTTATATTAGAATCAAGCTTATACCTTAATGCTTCTTCTTTTCCGATTAATCTAGCTGATTTATTTTCTATTTTTATATTTTCTATATCATTAGTATCCAAGGTTAATTTTACCTCACCAATATTCTCTAAATATTGTCCAGTACTTACAATCAATGTATCACCCACCTGTTTGCCATTTTCAAACTTAGTATGACTGTGTCCATCAATAATTAAATCAATTCCTTGGATCTCATTTGCTATATCTATACTATTTGGCTTACTTAAACTATTCGTACCAATATGACATATTGCAACTATTACATCTGCACCTTTTCTTTTTAATTCACTTACTTGCTCTGTTGCACTTTCTATAGGATTTCTAAACTCCAACCCTTCTACATTTTTAAATCCAGTTTTGCTCTTTGTTTCTTGAGTTGAAAGTCCAAAAAATCCTATTTTTATCCCATCTATTTCTTTTATATCATTACTATCAAAAACTTTTTTACCATTTTCAAAAATATTTGCTGATAAGAATTTTAAAGTATTTTCTCCTGAATTAGCACTTTTGGATAACTCAAATAATCGGTCTTTTCCATAATTAAAGTCATGATTTCCAGGAGCAATATAGTCATATCCAGCACATTTAATCAATTCCATTGCATCTTTCCCTTTATCCATATTTACTAGTGGAAGTCCATGCAAACAGTCTCCTGCATCTACTAAAATTGAGTTTGGAGTTTCTTTTTTCAATGTAGCTAGATTACCTATTTGTATATGTTCATTGCCTTCAGCATATCTTCCATGTATGTCATTAGTGTGAAAAATAGTTATTTCTTCAAATCTCTCTAGCCCATAAGAAATAAAACTCTGACTTGTTGTAATTAGAATTATAATTACCAAAATTAAATACCTTCTAATTTTCAATATAAATTAGCCTCCTCAAATTAGTTTTGGCTTTAGTATAAAACTTATATTTTACATAAAGCTTTTTAGATTAATATTAAAATATATAAGACTAATTACTATGATTTTTAATATTTATCTATCAATTTAATTTTGTCCATATCCAATTAGTTTTAATCTAATTACATTTTTTCACATCTATATTTTTCTTTTATTTTATATAAAATTATTTTAGAACCTTTTTAATTGTTCTCTTTTAAAAGTCCATTGAGGTATTGTCAAATCTCCTTCAAAATCTAAACTATACCAAGGACTTAAGTTTGTATTTTTACGATTAATAAGAAGTTGAGTTTGTTGTGCAGGCATATAGCTTTGAGCTATCATAAATACCTTTTCTCCAGTCTTTTCATTTTCTGCCATATCCATGATTATACTTGCATGCCCTGGACTTCCACCAACTATAAACACATCTCCTATTTTCATATCTTCAACTTTTACAGGTTTCAATTCTTTTTCAAGAGATAAAGTTCCTGAATAAGCAAACACTATATCCATAAACTTTCTAAAGCTCTCATATGATGTTGAATATTCAGCTGCTTTATACCAACTTGAACCACTATCTTTTACTGAAATTCTATACCCTTGCGCCCATTTTGAATACTTAGCCTTAAAACCATCAACAAAATCAAAACTTATTTCATCATATCTCTTATTCTGATACAAGTATTCTGCTCTCATAAGCATAATTGCATCTGCACATTGATGCAAATCTCTATTACCAATATCAACATCAAATACACTATCATAGATGCCTTTTGATTCCTTAGTTCTACCATCATAATACTTGACTTTCTCACCATAATTTTTCAACTTAGTACTCCTAAGAAATGATTCAAAACTTCCTTTTTCTACGTCAACTCTTTTAAATCCTTTTGGTGGCTCATACCTATCTTTCAATATATTTGCATCTTTATGTACTATTATAGGCTGTTCATCTTTTTTAGAATTTTGAATTTTGTTAGACTCTTCAGCTACTTTTTTACTTTCTCCATTACTACAACCAACTAAAGTTAATGTAATCAATGACAAAACAGTAATTTTCTTTAATACTTTCATTAAATTTTCCTCCTTTAAATGCTCCTAAAGATAATTTTCACTTTTTGCTCCCAAAATTTTTATACATTGTTATATAAAAACTCTATTTGACAATATTTCTTGACTCAAATACACATTTATTGTTATATTTAATGTTAAAATAATTATAATAGGATATCATAATAAAAACAAACAACAGATTTGTGTTAATTTTAGAAAGGGGAAAAAATGATAGATTTAACTTTACTTGGATGTGGTGGAAATGTACCTATGCCAAACAGATTTCTATCCTCCGTATTTATAAACTATAAAGGTAGAAAAATACTAATTGATTGCGGCGAAGGTACTCAGGTATCTATGAAGCTAAAAAAATGTGGCTTTAAAGATATAGACTTGATTTGTATAACCCATTTACACGGTGACCATATATTTGGACTTTTAGGACTTTTATCAACAATTGGAAATAGCGGTCGTACAAGTGATTTAACTATAATTGGCCCAGTTGGAATAGTCGATTGTATTCGTTCTATGAGAAATTTAGTAGAATATGTACCATATACTTTAAAAATTATAGAAAATCCTCAAGGTAATTTTTCTTTAGATAATGAATTTTTAAAAAATCTAGAAATCTCAACAATCAATTTAGAACACTCCATAGAGTGCTTGGGATATAGTTTTAATTTTAGAAGAAATCCCAAATTTGATATAGATAAGGCAACTAAAAATGAAGTTCCTAAAATATTATGGAAGAAGCTCCAAGAAGGTCAAAGTATAGTTTTAGATTCCAAAACATACACTCCAGATATGGCCTTAGGAAAATCAAGAAAAGGAGTTAAGATAAGTCTTACAACCGATACAAGACCTATAGAATCAATACCAGACTTCATAAAAAATAGTGATTTATTTATATGTGAAGCCATGTATGGTGATGACTTAGATATATCAAAAGCTGTTAAAAACAAACATATGACTTTTAGAGAAGCTGCGAATCTTGCAAAACTAGGAAATGTTAAACAACTTTTACTAACACATTTTAGCCCTTCTCTAGATATACCTAATATGTATTTAGAAAATGCTACTAATGTTTTTGAAAATACCATTCTTGGAGAAGATAGATTAAGTTTACATTTAAATTTTGATGAATAATTTAATGTAATCCTTATTTCTAAGAATTTAGAATAAAAATTTAGGAATGAATTTTACCTTGATAAAAATATTTTTGGTAAATTCATTCCTTTAATCACCTGTCAACTATATTAACTATAATCTAGATACTATTATTTAGATACATTTCCAGCTACATTTAAAACATCCCATGTTCTTGCAAATGGTGGAGCATAACACAAGTCTAACATTCCAAGTTGATTTGTAGTCATTTTTCCAAAGATAGCAGCTGCCAATACATTTGCTCTTTGGACAGCATCCTTAAACCCTACCACTTGTCCACCTAAAATAACTTTTGTATCTGCATCATAAACAAGCTTTACATATATTTTATTTCTACCTGGATAATAGTGAGTTTGATTATAGTCAGAAATAAATTTAGATTTAACATTTATACCTAAATCTTTAGCTTGTCTTTCTGTAATTCCAGTTGATGCTGCTTCCATATCCATAATCTTTATACAACTTGAAGATAATGAACCTTGATAAGAAACTTCTTTTCCTGCTAGGTTCTCTCCTACTATCCTACCCAATTTATTAGCTCCAGTAGCTAAAGGAACATATACATTTTCATTACTTACTATGTTCTTTATAGTTGCACAATCTCCAGCAGAGTATATATCTTCTACAGAAGTTCTTCCATACTCATCAACTACTATAGCTCCATTTTTTAGCATTTTTATATTAGTATTTGACAAAAACTCTGTATTAGGTCTCACACCAGTAGCAATTATTACTACATCTGTATCTATTTCCCCTTTGTTTGTTATAACTTTTTCTACTTTATCTTCTCCATACAGTTCTACAACCATTTCATCCAAGTGCAAATTGACATTATGTCTATTTATTTCTTCTTCTAATACATCTGTAATTTCCTTGTCAAATACTTGTGGTAATATTCTATCTTCCAATTGAATTACATCTACATCTTTGCCTAATTTCTTACATGCCTCAACTGCTTCTAATCCTATAAAACCAGCTCCTATTATTGTCACTTTTTTATTTTCTTTATTACTTAAAAGTTTTTTTAGATATTCTCCATCATATAAACTTTTTAATGTAGAAACATTCTTCAATTTTATGTTTTTTATAGGAGGTATAATACTTCTTGCTCCAGTGGCTATCATCAATTTATCATAGTAATCTTCATATATTTCATCTGTTTTTACGTTTTTTACTTTTATTTTCTTAGATTCACTGTCAACTTCAACGACTTCTCTAAATATATTTAAATCAATCCCAGCTTCTCTAAGTTTTTCAGGTGTTCTTGCTAATAGGTCATCAGCATCATCAAAAAATCCACCAACAAAGTATGGCAATCCACAAGCACCAAAAGATACTATCTCTGTTTTTTCATAAACAACAACTTCATACTCAGGTTTTATTCTTTTTAATTTTGCTGCAGCACTCATACCAGCTGCAACACCACCGATTATTACTACTCTCATTTTATCTCTCCTTCGATGTCTAATTAATTTCTTTACTTATTTTAAGCTTTTCATTTGATATATATTCTATGTAAACATTTTTTATAATAATTTTACGTTATTTATTTAACATTTTTTATTTGAAATCAAATCTTATAAAAGCCATTTTATCCTTTCTTACCCTAGTTCAAATTCTTTAAATATATATTATACCCTATTTCTACGTATTTAATCACATTTTTAAAATTTAAATCTTCTTACTCTATTTAAGTAAATTGTGATATAATATTGACATTTTTTTAATATATTGATATCATTTAAACTTAGAAAAATTTATTTTTAAATAAAGGAGAAAAAATATTGGAAAGTTCATTTTTATCACAATTTCTTATGATTACAGATTTTAAAACGATTTTCTTCATAGCCTTACTTCTAAGTACATTTTTTATTGTTAGACAATTTGAAAAGAAAAAAATCAAATTTTCATTGAGAACAATATATGCTACAATACTAGGACTCCTATTGGGAATTATAATCCAAGCTTCTGCTGGTTTTCCTAATGATACCACTCAAGTCACTTGGCTACAAGAAGTAAGTAAATGGTATAGCCTATTTGGTTCTGGATTTATGGACTTATTAAAAATGTTAGTAGTACCTTTAGTTTTCTTATCCATTATAAAAGTAATTATAAATATGAAAGATAACAATCTTGGAACTCTGACTTTTAAGTCTTTAGGGATGCTTCTTGCTACTACTGCTATAGCTGCAATTGTTGGAATTGTCGTTGCAAATATAATGAAGTTAGGTGTAGGAGTTAATCTACCTGCTTTAGGTGGAAATCAGGAACTTAAAGAAATAAATTCTCTTATAGATACTTTAAGAGGATTACTGCCATCTAATCCTGTAATGGCTATGGCAAATGGAAATATTGTGGCTACAATAATATTTGCTACATTTATAGCTACCTCAATAAAAAGACTAAGTAAAAAACATTTTGACACAATAAAGCCATTTATAGATTTTATAGAAGCATCTTACAAGATAATTGTAAGTGTATCTATGACTGTTATCAAATTTATGCCTTATGCTGTAGTTGCTCTGCTTGCAAATACAATAACTTCCCAAGGTATTAGCTCAATAGTCTCTGTTTTATATTTTATGTTAGCTCTTTATATATCAGTTGCAATATTATTTATTATACATTTAATTTTTATAACTTTAAATGGTCTAAATCCCATTACTTATATAAAAAATTCAACTGAAGCTTTACTTTTGGCATTTACTTCACGTTCTAGTTTAGGAACATTACCTGTAACGATAGAAAGCCTAGTACAAAATCATGGAGTTGATGAGGGTGTATCAAGCTTTACAGCAAGTTTGGGTGCAAATATGGGTATGAATGGTTGTGCAGGTATATATCCTGCTTTAATGGCTGTAACTCTTGCTAATATGGCTGGAGTAAACATGGATATGAGTTTTTATGTTATGTTGTTAATTGTTATAACAATTAGTTCATTTGGAATAGCAGGACTTCCAGGAACTGCTACAATGGCCGTTTCCGTTGTTATCTCTGGAGTTGGTCTTGGTTCTTATTTTCCATTAGTTGGTGGTATACTTGCAATAGACCCTATACTAGATATGGGACGCACAATGATAAATGTTAATGGTGCTATGGTATCATCAATTACTGTAGGAAAATCACTTGGAAAAGTAGATAAAGAAGTATTTAGTAAGAAAAATATTTCTTAAAATAATTATCAAAATAAATGGCTAACTTTTAAACAGTTAGCCATTTATTTTTTATTTTATCAGAAAATTGCTTTATAAATTTACTCACAAAACGGGAAAAATTCTTTTGTAAGATTTTGAGGATAGACAGATATAAAAACAAAGTCATAATCCTGAGACTTTGCATATTCTAGTATGTCTCCGTCATAATATCTAGGGTCTATCATATCTATAGTTGAACAAACAGAGGAAAAGAATGCTGCTGTTGGTACAATTAAAGAGTCTTTAACAAATAGAACTTTTAATCCTTCTGGATTTTCTATATTTTTTATTTTAACTAATGGTCTATTCCCCAATAAGTATGTAAAATACTTATCCGATTGTCCATCCATTAAATTAAGGTCTGCATTAAAAGGATATGATAATATCAAGCTCTCTTCAAATCTTCCTTTTAACTCAAATTTTTGAGATTTAGAATCTGTATAATAAGTATAATTAGTCTTAAACTTAGGATAAATTAATGTAAAGTCATCTATACCACCATATAAAATACCAGTCTTTCTTCCCATAGAACCAAGAAATGACTTAGGATATACAATTGAATTATAATTTTTCTTATCTCTATAGTAGTAATTCTCATCTAAATTTATACTGTATTTCTTATTAAGTTGCTCAACTAGTTCTCCAAATGCCCAAAAAGAAGTTTCTACTCTCCAGTGATGGTCTGTTTTAAAAAACAAATCATCTTTTGGAATACCACTTTTTAAAATATTTTCCCTAAAATCAATATAGTCAACATTGTACTTTTTTAGTTGATTTAGAAAATTATCTGCTGTCTCATTACTATAAGAATAAGGTATCCCTTTTGGAAATTTTGTCACTCCTTTTATATACTTATCTGGAGTCATTAAGTAAACCAATTTAGTATTTTGTTTTTCCATTTCCTTAGAAAATTTTCTTACCCTATCTGCTATCACACCAACTGGATTTGGAGCTTTGGCAAAATACGTATAATGCATCTTTCCAGAAGTATCTTTTACAACACTAAATTTTGAAAACTCATTTTTGCCCATCAACTTTTGTAAATATCCATAAGTTTCAATAAATGTATTTTTATATATTACTTTATCATTTACTGTATTATCAATAGATGATATTGTATCTTTTAAACTACTTTTTTCAGCAACTGAATTTTTTATTTCCTGCATCATATCTTTTCCAGAATAACAAATATTAAAGATAGAGAAAGTGAATAAAACAATTAAGAACATAATTGCAGTTATTAATCTTACTTTAAAAAATCTATTCATACTTTTCCTCCCCAACTAAAAATTAAAATAAATAAATGGATTATAGCTTCCAGTTACTAAATATGTCACAGAAATAAAGAACAATAAAATAGCTGAGATTGGATAAAATACATTAAATATCATACTACATTTAGCTTGTTCAACTACAAACTTATTGATTTTCTTCGCAATAGGTACACTAAAAATAAACGCAAATATAAAGAAAATCCAGTATTCTTTTAAAAACATATATGTATAATCACTCCATATAACTCCATTGCCTCCAAACATAGCTTTGAAATAATTATATGCTTCTTTTAAATTAGGTGACCTAAACAATACCCACCCAAAATTAACTACTAATAAAGTATAAATATGTTTTATAAAATTGTGATTTTCAATCTTTTCAAACATTATAAATCGCTCTATAATCAAGAAAACAAAGTTTAAAATTCCCCAAATTACAAATGTCCACTCTGCTCCATGCCATATTCCAGTAAATAACCACACTATAAACATATTTCTAATCATAATATCTTTATTTGCTACTCTAGAACCTCCAAGTGGAAAGTATATATAACTCTTAAACCACATTCCCAAAGAAATATGCCATCTTCTCCAAAATTCAGTAATTGACTTTGATATATATGGATAATTAAAGTTCTCTTCAAATTTAAAACCAAACATAAGACCTAAGCCTATAGCCATATCTGAATAAGCAGAAAAATCAAAGAATATTTGCAGTGTATAAGCTATCGAACCAAGCCATGCAAGTGATGCAGCTATTTCTCCTTGACTATTCATAGTGTAAATGTAGTCTGCTACTATAGCCATATTATTTGAAATTAATACTTTTTTGCCTAGACCTGTTATAAACCTGCAAGTCCCAATGGAAAATTTACTCCAAGTTTCTTTTCTATTGAGAATTTGTTCTGCCACACTTTCATATCTAACTATAGGACCTGCTATTAATTGTGGGAAAAATGCTATATATAGTCCCACATAAAAAGGATTTTTTTGAACTTCTCCGTGTCTACGATATACATCTATAACGTAAGACATTCCTTGAAATGTAAAAAATGAAATTCCTATAGGTAAAACAATACTAGGTATAGTCAATTCAGTGCTAATAAGTTCGCTAATATTTCTTAGTGCAAAAGCTAGATATTTAAATATAAATAAAATGCCTATATTATATGCACACATCAAAACTAAAAAAATTTTTACTTTTATTTTACTTTCCCTATATCTATCTACTAGTAAACCAAATATATAGTTCATTATTATGGAAGCTATCATAATAACAACAAATTTTGGTTCTCCCCAAGCATAAAAAAATAAGCTAACAGCTAGCAATATCATATTCTGTATCGTTCGATTAAACCTAAATACATAATACAATACCAAAGTTATTGGTAAAAAATAAAATAAAAAAATTAAGCTTGAAAATAACACAATCTAACCTCCTCTCTTTACTTAGTTTTTGAGTATTTTTTCCAATACAAATATATTCCAAAGCATATTATTACTAGAGATATAAATAAAATTCGAATAAATGTTATGATATTATTCATAAAATTTATTTTTTTCATATCTTGTACTGTTGGTGATTGCTCAGGAGATACTAATGTATATGGAACACCATCCTTATCTTTTTTATTAATACTCCAAGATTCAGTCAATGTTATTTTCTTTCCAATTTTGAACTTATCATCAACATTAACTTGTAGAATGATTTGCCCAGGTTTGGCTTTATTACTTAATGTTAATTTACCTTTTTGAGATATACTTACATTATCTTGTTTTCCCATAAGAGAATACTTAATTTTGGAATTACTTTCAAGACCTAATACATCATATTGACTTATACTTTGACCCAATACTGGTATTTGTACTTCTTCATCGCCAGTTATTTTAATATTATGCAAAGATTCTAATTTATCCCCAGCCAATAAAGACATCTTTTTTATAGTAACAACATTATGTTCTTCATCAGACGGAATAAACGTAATTCCCCAACTAACAATATTTGAAAGCATATTCGAGTCCAGCACCACATTACTTTTCTCATTTATAAGATTATTAAAATTCACATAAATTTTGCCCTCAAATTTACCTGGTACTTCTATACATCCATCTTTTATTTTATCTGAATATATTATATTTTTATCTTCAAAAAATATTTCACTGCCTTCTTTTAACCTAAATTCAAGCATATTCTTACTTTGTATACTTAAATTTACTCTCTGAGAGCTTTTATTTTTATTTTGAATCTCAATATAAAAATTATGGTACATACTCCAATTTTCTTTCACATTTTGGTAAATATATAAGTAACGTTCCTTATCACTTTTAGAACTATCTGTTTCTATTTTTATACTTGTATCTTCGTGTGCAATTTTAGAACTTAGGTTATTCTCTATCTTTTTAAAAGATAAATCTAAGGTTTTGTCACTTGTTGCTGAACTTATAAAAGTAGCATTTATTAAAAAAATAAACACAAAAATAAGATATTTTACAGAACAAAAAAACACTTGTAAAGTCTTCATTTCATCTCTCCTAAATATATTCCATTGGCTCAAACTCATCTGTACTTTTTTCTTTCTTTTCACTAGGTTTTGAAACAATAATTGTCTTATTCTGTAATATCCAATACATCATTTCATCTCTTAAAAAGAAATTTTGCATTATGCCATTAATATTATTCACTTTATATAAAATACCTCTTTCATCAATTTTCCCCTCACATAAATCACATTCTAACACAATATTTTCATTAATTTCCAACTCAATTTCCTTAGGATGAATATTTTTATTCTCAAAATTTAATAGTACATATCGATAATTAAAATTTACTATTCTTAATTTACCTATATTTTTTATATCCATATGAAAATTCATATTGATTCTTGGACTTCTTCGCGATAATGTTCTAGTTTTTTCAATACGTTTTTTCACATTAATTTGTAAATCATCAAAAAAACCTAGTTGATTAGATATTGTCATTGGTAAAGTAGGTATTCTATCATGAACAATACACATCCAGCTATCTATTTCACTATCTTCAATATGTGTAATATAAGCTGCATACTTCCATTTTGAATTCACTTCCACAACATTAACAATCTTTGCCTTCATACTAGCTATATACATTTCATTTCCCGATTTTTCTCTAAACTCTACCTCAAACTCTTCTTCTGGAAAAATATATTCTGGATTTTCTAACAAAAACGCAAATCCATTTTCTGATATGTCAATTGTTTTTGAAGAAATAACATAAGAGTTTTGTTTTAGCTTAAAATCAATTTCAGCAATATAACGCTCAGACTTTCTTAATTGTTGTCTTCCTGATATAAATAATGTAGCCATAACAAGATTAAAAAGGTTTCCAATTAACCAAAATAACACAACTGAATATGTCATTGAACTCATTTTAAATATTGCTATAAACATTTTTAAAATTCCTATTATAGATAAGACTATATAAATAAAATAAGGTATTCCCTGTAAAAATTTATACACTTTATTTTCTTCTAATTTATTCTTATTTGTTACTGAAAATTTATTTTTAGATATTGCAAATGTTTCAAGTATTACTGCTGGCATCAAAGACTGAAACATTATAGTTTCATATATATTGGTCCATCTAGTATTTCTTATATTTTGAGAAAATATTTTAAGAGATAAGCTACTTAAAATATACATTGGTAGCCAAAATATCAATACTTGAAGCAATGTACATTTTACTACAATTACATTAAACACAGAAAATAAAATAGGTGCCATTATATATACAAAGCGTTTTATACTTGCATACCAATAAGTAATTGAAGAAATATAACTTATTTTCTGCCAAAATCCTAAACCTCTCCTAAACAAAATATTTAGACGTCTACCAGTTTGTATACATCCACGGGCCCATCTTTCACGTTGCTTAATAAGACTTTTTAAATCAGTAGGAGATAAACCTGATGCATGTACTTCTGGAATGGCATAGCATCTATATCCTTTACTTTGAATTAAGATACCTGTTGCAAAATCTTCTGTAATAGAATAAGTATAAAATCCATCAACTTCTTTTAGAGCTTCTCTTGAAATAACTGTATTACTACCACCATAAATTACAGAATTCGTCCTGTTTCTAGCCAATTGAATATCTCTATAAAAATAATCCTGCTCGTTTGGAATTCTTCCTTCAGAGTGCAAATTAAATTGGAATAAATCTGGATTATAAAAACTTTGGGGAGTTTGCACAAAACCAACCTTTTCATACTCCTCTTTTTCCCCATCTTTTTTAGCTTGCTCATTTTTCAAAAAGTATGGTACTGTGGCAATCAAGAAATCATGCATTGGTATCATATCTGCATCAAATGTAGCAATCAAAGGAGAGTTTGTATGTTGCATTGCATTATTTAAATTACCAGCTTTAGCTCCTTCTCTTTCTGTTCTAGTTATATAATTTACACCCATTTTTTCTGCTAGAATACGCATTTCTTCACGATTTCCATCATCACATACGTATATATGTACCTTTTTCTTATCTGGATATTGCATATGAATACATCCATTTATGGTTTTTCTTACCAAATCAACAGATTCATTATATGTTGCAATGAATACATCTACATGTGGATAAAGTTCTTCACTTATAATTGGTTTTTCAGGATATTCAATATTTGACATACCATAATAATGTACAAACATTTCCATCATTCCTATTATCTCTACAAAAAGCAGTATTACAGCGCATACTAAGGCAAATATACCTTCTTCTTTAGGTACTGTATAAAAGATTCTCCATAATATATATATGATATTAGTAATAATAGTTAAAATTATAAGTATCTTTTTTGAATTTTTCTTCATAAAATCACCTCTATTCTATTAATGCATTTAATATATCCTTATCCCAAGTCCCTTCAATCTGATTGTATATTCCAAATCCAGAAGCAAGTTCCCAATAAGCCCATGAAAAGTTTCGTTTTTCAGCTTCTTCTCTTACAGCTTTTATCCAAGCTTTTCTTGAAGCTCCTGGCGCCTCTTTTGTTATTCCAAATTCACCTAAGAATACTTTCACTTTATTTTTATTTGCCCAATTTTCCACAGTATCAAACCTTTTTTTTAGATACTCCATTTGTTCATTTGTTCCTTCCCAAGTAATATTACTCAAATGCTCAAATCCCTTATGATAGACATTCCCTTGAAACGCAAAATCATTTGGTTCATAATAGTGAAAAGAAATTACTATATTAGAATCTTTAGGAATATTTAATTCATTTAAATAATCGATTTGATAGAAATTGTATGGTCCTACTATAAGTGTTCTTTTAGGGTTAGTTTTTCTAATTATGTTTATTGCTTCTTCAATGTATTCATTTAATAACTGTGAAGATAAATTTTCTTTAGGTTCATTTAACAGCTCAAATACCAATTTTTTATCATATTTTTGGTACCTGTTAGCTATTTGCTGCCATATTTTTAAAAACTTCTCTTTATGAACTCCTGGTTCTTTCATAATTTCTTCAAAATGATGTAAGTCTAAGATAACTATTAAGTCTTTCTCCAATGCATAATTTGTGTATCCATCAATTTTTTTAAAAAATTCTTCATCTATTTTAAAATCATTGGAATCTGATGTATAGTCAGAAAACCTTACTGGTATACGTACTGTGTCAAAGCCTGCATCTTTTATGTCATCAAAAAACTTATTTGACATTTTTACATCCCAAGGAAAATCTTTAGGTGATTCTAGTGCATTACCTATGTTTATCCCTCGTTGCATCGTAACTGTATCACTGTTTCCCCTTATTACAAAATAAAATCCAATAAAAGCTATGCTTAAAAAAAACATTATAATAACACCTATTCTTTTTATATTACTCTCCTCCCAACAATGTTATCTTCCATATAATATTATTCAATCCCTATTATAACAAATTAAATTATATCATGTTATATATAATTATTGTCATTTACAAACTTTATCGTGATTATAGTTTTATAAATATTGAATACAACTAAAAAATAAAATAACTTTCTCAAAATAGAGATAAGCCTTTTTTCAGTATTGAAATGATGAAAATATATTTGATTTCATACA